>NZ_ASSI01000131.1:0-26986 GCF_000466765.1 Burkholderia sp. AU4i
ACCACTCTTGACGTTAGCTCCGGTGATTTCCACTGCCAGTACGTCGCCTTCAGCATCCATGGCCAGATGCATCATGCGCCATGGCGTACGCTCAGCTTTCTTGCCGTATTTCTTTTCGTACCATGCGCCGGCATGAGAAAAGCGCAAGCCCGTGCTGTCCACTATCACCGTCACCGGCTCGCCTTCATTGAGGCGCTCAGCCGCGCGCACGCACTTCCTGCGCACCGTGATGTCCAGCGAAGCAAACAGGTCCGACAGATGGCCAAAGCTGGGTACGGGCAGCTCGACGCCACGCCCGCGCCAATAGTCGTGCATGAAGCCCGCGAATTCCCGCAAACCCATCCGGTACATGCGATACAGCATAAACAGCAAGTTTGAGATAGCCCCTTGATTCACCGGACACGGTCTCTGTTTCTGGATGAACCCACTTCAGGGGTAGATCCCATCACCCGGCGCGAATTCTGGACCCACATCAACGGACTGGCCCGCAAGGGCGTGACCATCATGGTCACCACCCACTTCATGGACGAGGCCGAATACTGCGATCGCGTGGCCATGCTGTCGCGTGCGCAACTGATTGCGCTGGATACGCCCGACGCGCTCAGTATGAGCTCCATTAACCGCATCCTATTTGCCTAGAGGGAAGTCGTGCACAGTTGACTGGGTGATGATTGAAAACGGAGTCGAGGATGTCGGAAGCGGTAGCGCAGTGGGCGGGCCACTTGGAGGCGATCGAGGCCGAGGGTACCGCGCTCAAGCGTTCGGCGATCAGCCCAGAACGGCCCGACCCGACGATGGAGGACGCCTTCATTCACCTGGTGGAGTCGGCGGACCGCGAGATGGAGGCCACCATATGAACGGCGCCACAATGCACAAAGACGGGAGTGGCCCCCTGCAGACCGACTTGCGCCGTTTTGATCTGCGGCGCTTGATGGCACTGGTGACCAAGGAAAGCTACGGGCTCGTTTGCGCTCCTGCTCGCCAGTCTGGTGCTGTTCATCCTGTCGGTGGTCGGCATCGGTCTGATGATTTCCGCGGTCAGCATGACGCAGCAGCAGGCCATCCTGGGGGCGTTCGCCATCGGCGTGCCGGCGGTGCTGATGTCCGGCTTTGCGACGCCTGTGGAAAACATGCCCGTCGTCCTGCAATGGCTGGCCCAGGCCATTCCGCTGACCCACTTCCTCATCATCGTCGAAGGCAGCTTTCTCAAGGCCATGCCGCCCGGTGACATTCTCGCCAGCCTGTGGCCGCTGGCGGTCATCGCCCTGGCCACGCTGACGATGGCCACCGTATTCGTCCGAGGACGCCTGCAATGAAATCCAAGCCCCGCACTCCCTTTCTTCGCGCAACCGTCACCGGCCTGACCCCTGGGCGCGCGCGTCCGCTCGCGCTGGCCCTGTCCTGCGTGCTGCTGACTGCCTGCGCAAGCGTGGGCCCCGACTACCGCGAGCCGCCGCCGGTCGACGTCGGCAGCGGCTGGAGCTTGCCGTTGGCAAGCGAATCCCAGTCCGCAGACTTGAGCCAATGGTGGTCTGCACTGGACGATCCCATCCTCGATCGCCTGATGGCCACGGCGCTGGCACAGAACCTGGATCTGCGCCAGGCTGCGGCACGCATCGATGAGGCACGCGCCCTGCGCGATCGTGTGGCCGGCGAGGCATTGCCCACCGCCGCCGCTGGCGCGAGCGTCAACCGGCGCCGTCAAAGCGAGAACGGCCCCTTGCCCGTAGGCTCGATCCCCGGCCTTGACGCCACGCAGACCATCTACGACGCGGGCTTCGACGCGGCCTGGGAGGCCGACTTGTTCGGGGCCAAGCGGCGCGCCCTGGAAGGCGCCAACGCCCGCCTGCAGGCGACCGAAGCCGAGGCACAGGGCATACGCATGCGCATCGTGGCCGAGGTCGCGCGCACCTGGTTCACCGCCGTCGGCGCCCGCTACGAGTTGCACGCACAACAGGCCACGCTGGATACGCTGCAGCAGACTTGGGAATTGGTGCGCCTTCGGCATGCGCTGGGCGACGCGTCGACCGCCGACGTGGAGGCGGCGTACGCCCAATGGACAGCAGTCAACGCGCTCATCCCGGATATCCAGGCGCGCCAGCGCGCCGCGGTACTCAGCCTGGGCGTGCTGCTGGGCGCACCGCCGGAGCGGGAGCTGGCACTGCTGGATGGCCCCTTGACGCCGAGCACGCTGCGGGCGCTGCCGGTGGGCGAGCGTGCCGACATGCTGCGCCGGCGCCCTGACGTACTGGCTGCGGAACGTCGCCTGGCGGCGAGTTCTGCCGACATCGGCGTGGCCACGGCCGAGTTGTTCCCCAAACTCTCCATTGGTGTCGGCGGCGGGTTCCAAGCGCTCAGTACGGGCGATTGGTTCGATGCATCCAGTTCGCGTTTTTCCATCCTGCCGCTGATTTCCTGGCGCCTGTTCGACGGCGGCCGCGTGCGCGCCGAGATTCGGGCGCGCGAGGCGGGGCAGCGGCAGGCCGCGCTGGCCTACGAGCAGGCCGTGCTGGCGGCGCTGGGCGACGCCGAACGCGCGCTGGGCGACTACCACGGCGGGCTGGACACACTGGAACGCCGTGGCATGGCACTGGATGCCGCGCGCACAAGCTACGGCCACGCCAAGGCGCGCTACGCGGCGGGCGACATTGCACTGGTCGAACTGCTGGCCGCCCAGCGAAGCCTGCACGAGGCCGAAACCGCAGCGGCACGCGCGCATACCAACGCCGCCGTGCAATTGGTGGCGCTGTACAAGGCCCTTGGTGGCGGCTGGGACGTATCCACGGCGGCATCCAGCGCAACCCATCTGCTGCGGGGCACTGCCGCCCCCGTCGCGTTTTCAAGCCGCTGATTCAACACAGGAGACCGTCATGCAAATCAACGTTGGAAATCTCGACCGCATTGTGCGCATCGTCATCGGACTGATTTTGCTCAGTCTCCCATTGTGGCTGGACTCATCTTGGCGTTGGCTGGGACTCATTGGAATCATGCCGCTCCTCACCGGCCTGGCAGGCCGCTGTCCTGGCTATCGCCTGCTCGGCCTCAGCACTTGCCCGATGCGAAAACCCGAGTGAACGCCCTATGAAACTCAGTTTTTTGGGCGCAGCCCGAGAAGTCACCGGATCGTGCTTCCTGGTCGAAGCGGCTAATGTCCGCTTCCTGGTCGATTGCGGCATGGTTCAAGGTGGGCGTGTAGCAGCAGCACGCAACTACGAGCCGTTTGCGTTCGACCCGGCGTCCATTGACTTCGTCCTGCTGACCCACGCCCACATCGACCATAGCGGGCTATTGCCCAAACTGACGCGCGCCGGGTTCAAGGGGCCCATCTACGCCACGCCAGCGACGGTTGATCTGCTCGGGGTGATGCTGCCCGATAGCGCTCACATCCAGGAAAGCGATGCCAAGCGGGTTGCCAAGCGGTTCAAAGAGAAGACCGTGCCGCCACCCCTGTATACCCTGCAGGATACACACGAATGCCTGCAGCAGGTACGCGGCATCGAATACGACCGGGAGTTCGCACCCCGCGTCGGGGTGCGCGCCCGCTTTCGTGATGCCGGCCACATCCTCGGCTCGGCCATCGTGGAAGTGTGGATTACCGAGTACGGTTACCCCACGAAGATCGTGTTCAGCGGCGATTTGGGCCAGCCGGGACGCCCCATCCTGCGCGACCCGACACCCATCGAGGACGCGGACATCCTCGTCATCGAGTCCACCTACGGCGACCGCCGGCACAAGGATTTTTCGGCGACCGAAGCGGACATGATCGGCATCGTCGAGAAAACCCTGTTCGAGCGCGGCGGCAATGTCATCGTTCCGGCCTTTGCGGTCGGCCGAACCCAGGAGGTGCTCTACCACCTACATCGTCTCACCTGCGAAGGGCGTCTGCAGCGTCCAATGGTGTTTGTCGATTCGCCGATGGCCACCGAGGCCACACGCATCACGCGTGAGCATCTCGAATTGTTCGACGAACAGGCGAAGCGGTTGGCCGGATGGCATGCGCGCGGCGAGAACCTCCCGTATCTGGATTTCACCGCGAGCGCTGAGGAGTCCATGGCGCTGAACCGGATTCGCTCCGGGGCCATCATTATTTCTGCCAGCGGCATGTGCGATGCGGGGCGTATCCGGCACCACCTGCGCCACAACTTGCCACGCCGCGAATGCAGCATCTTGTTTCCCGGTTTCCAGGCGCAGGGGACGCTTGGCCGGCGCCTGATCGAGGGGGCCGAACGTGTACGCATCTTCGGTGAGGACATCCCGGTACGTGCGGCGATCCACAGCGTGGACGGCCTCTCGGCGCATGCCGACCAAAAGGCGCTGCTGGATTGGGCCCGTGCTTTCATTCAAGCACCGGCGCAAACCTTCGTGGTGCATGGGGAATCGTCGGCCGCGCAAGCCTTCGCTGAACTCTTGCAGCAGCAACTCGGCTGGCAGGTCACGGTGCCCGAGTATGGCCATGCGCTGCGCTGGCCGGACTTTCTGGCGCACGAGTGATGAAACCTGCAGAAGATCTCGCTGAACGCCTGCGCGCCATCCGCGAGTCACCAACATACCGTCTTGCGTACGAAGACATCGAGCTGCTTGGCCAGGACGAACTGCGGCCGCTGCGACTACAACTCGAACTGCTCAAACCTGAGCGCATCCTGCACGAGCAAGGCATTCACTCGACGGTAGTGGTCTTCGGCAGCGCACGCGTGAGCGATGCCGAGACGGCAGAAGCCCGCCTTGGCGCGCTGGAGCGTCAGGCGCTCGTCACTCCGGAGAATGTCGGGCTGAGGCAAGAGCTTGCGCGAGCCAATCGCCGGGTCGAACAGGCACGTCACTACGAGCAAGCGAGGCGTTTCTCGGGCCTTATTTCGGCGCGTTTCCAGCAGCAAAACCGCCGTGATTTCGTCGTCGTCACCGGGGGTGGGCCCGGCATCATGGAGGCCGCCAACCGCGGTGCTTTCGAGGTTGGCGCACGTTCGATTGGCCTCAACATCACGCTGCCCCACGAACAGGCACCCAACCCCTACATGTGCCCGGATTTGGCGTTCCGATTCCACTATTTCGCGCTGCGCAAGATGCACTTCTTGTTGCACGCCAAGGGCTTGGTGGCATTCCCGGGTGGCTATCGAACGCTCGATGAGCTGTTCGAGGTGCTCACCTTGATCCAGACCGGAAAGATGCAGCGTATTCCGGTAGTGCTGGTCGGCCGTGCATTCTGGCATCGCGTAGTTGATTTCGATCTTCTGCTCGACGAAGGCTATGTCTCTCCATCCGATCTCGACTTGTTCACCTGCGTAGACAAAGCAGAGGAAATCGTCAGTGCCCTCGAACGCTTTTACGTCACCAGGGCAGCAGGCGATGGGGCAACATGATTGGCATCGACGGGTATCGCTGGAGCCTGCGCGGCACCAAAGTGCAGCAGCCGATGCAGTGCTGTCAGCAGCACGTTGAAAATGACCCAGCGGCAGCACATTGGATTTGACCCACCCGGGTAGGATGGGCCCTTTTTGGAGGGCCAGTGCTTACAAGGGAGGTAATCGTGGAAATACGTGTGTTGGCCCGCCAAGGATTAGGAATCCGGGAGATCTCGCGGGAACTGGGGCTGTCGAGGAACACCGTGCGCAAATACTTACGCAGTTGTGCTGAGCAGGATCGTGCGCCGCGATCGGGGCGCACGCAGAAGCTCGATCCGTTCAAAACCTATCTGCATGACCGGGTTCGCGCAGCGCATCCGGCCTGGCTGCCGGCGACCGCGCTGCTGATCGAGATTCGCGCGATGGGTTATGACGGAGGCCTGACGCGGCTGCGGGTCTATCTGCGGTCGCTGAAGTCGATCAAGGCGCCGGAGCCACTGGTACGTTTCGAAACCGATCCGGGGCAGCAGATGCAGGTCGACTGGATCGTGTTGCGACGTGGCAAGCTGCCGCTGTCGGCATTCGTTGCGACGCTCGGTTACAGTCGGGCGAGTTACGTCGAGTTCGTGACCGACGAACGATTGCCGACGCTGCTGGGATGCCATGAGCGCGCGTTCGACTTCTTCGGTGGGGTTCCTCGCGAGGTCCTGTACGACAACGTCAAGACGGTGGTGATTGGCCGAGACGCCTATGGTCCCGGACTGCATCGCTATCAACCGGCCTTCCTCGACTTTGCGAAGCACCACGGCTTCGTGCCGCGCCTGTGCAAGCCCTACCGAGCGAAGACCAAGGGGAAGGTTGAGCGCTTCAACGGATACCTGCGCCGCAGCTTCTACAATCCGCTGGCAAGCCGGCTCGCTCAGGATCGCCTCTCGCTTGACGCGACCACGGCGAACGCCGAGGTCGTGCGCTGGCTGAGAGATGTCGCCAATGTGCGCATCCACGGCACGACTGGACAGTCGCCGCTCGAGCGTCTCCTGCTTGAGCAACCGAAGCTGCAGCAGTTGCCGGAGCCGTGGCGCGCGAACCTGCCGTCAGCTTCCGTGCCGACGATGCCACCGCCGTCGCGGTTCGATGATACGCCGCTGCAGCATCAGCTGTCAGTGTATCAAGCCCTGCTGACGGAGGCACGTTGATGGACATCCAGCACGAACGTATCCTCGAAGCCTGTCGACAACTGCGGATCGACACGATGGGCGAGCAGTACAGCATGTTGGCAGCTCGCGCGGCAGCGAACCAACTCACGTTTGCCGACTTCTTCGAGGCGCTGTTGAAATCTGCGATGGACGCGAAGCACACGCGGACCAAATCCATGTTGCTGCGCACGGCCGGCTTCCCTGTGCTGAAGACGCTGGAGGAGTTCGACTTTACGTTTGCTCACGGCGTTGCCAAGAAATCGGTGCTGGAGCTGTCGTCGATGGCCTTCGTCGAGCGCGCCGAGAACATCGTGTTGCTCGGGCCGAGCGGCCTTGGCAAAACGCATCTGGCGATCGCACTCGGTTACATCGCAACGCAGATGGGGATCAAGACGCGCTTCATCTCTGCGGCGGATCTCGTCATTGCCTTGGCCGCCGCTTCCCGGCAGGATCGATTGGCCGACTTCCTGAAGCGCAACATCATGAACCCACGGCTGTTGATCATTGATGAGGTCGGCTATCTGCCGCTCGGCCGGGACGATGCCAATCTGTTCTTCCAGGTGATCGCCAAGCGGTATGAAAAGGGTTCCGTGATCGTAACGAGCAACTTGCCGTTCGGGCAATGGGACCAGACGTTCGCCGGAGATCAGACGCTCACGGCCGCGTTGCTCGACCGCCTCCTGCATCACAGCCATGTTCTACAGATCAAAGGCGAAAGCTACCGACTGAAGGACAAGCGAAAAGCCGGCGTGATCCGATCCCGTGCATCCGAAAGTGCTGAACAGCAACTGGAGATGCACGCGTAAGTGATGATCAGCAACATCGTTTGACCCTGGGTCAGGCGAAACCGATGGCCAGCAACTGACGCTGACCCAGGGTCACGCAACATGCTGGGCATCAACTTGGTGACCCAGGTGGGTCAAATCTAATGTGCTGCACAACGGCCCAAGTGGGTCACTTCTAAGTTGCTGTTGACAGTGCGTCACCTTGTTGATTGCGGGTGCATTGTTCAGCCCGATCTCTACTTTCGGTTCCGAAGTCTCGCTCTCTACAAATCCTTCCTCCTGCTCGCCAGAGCAATCCCTGCGCTGGCGGGGCGGCACCCTGCGTCTGGAGAACGATTTGTTCACCGGCTCCGATCGCAACTACACCAACGGTGTCGCGCTAACAGCAGTCTCACGCGATCTGCAAGGCGGGCTCCGTCCGGAGTGCCTGCCCCAGCCGATTGGTTTGTACGCCCGCTTCATCGGCTGGGCTGATCCAGGCTTCTGGCACGAAGCCGGCGCCCACTCGTCGTCGCAAAACCTCGTTGTGCGCTTTGGCCAAGCCATGTACACGCCCGAGAACAAGACGCGCACCGATGTGATTCCAGATGACCGACCGTACGCTGGTTTGCTCTACCTGGGTTTGGCGTGGAATCGCCGCATCCACCCACAAGCTGCCAGCTACGAAATGCTTGACGTGCGTGAGTTGACCCTGGGCGTGATCGGCCCCTGGTCGCTGGCCGAGCAATCTCAGGATCTGGTGCATCGCGCACGCGGCATTGAGCGCTTTCGCGGCTGGAACAACCAGTTGCGCAACGAGCCGGCATTTCAGATGGCCATGGAGCGCAAGTTCAAGCCGTACACGGAGGGTGCCGTCCGTCCTGGATGGGGCAGCGACGTGATCGGCAGCTATGCCTTGCGGGTCGGAAACATCGAAACCGCCGCCAGTACCGGCGTGGAGTTTCGCGCGGGCTGGAACATACCGAACGACTTCGGCAGCTATCCGATCCGCCCTGGCGCGGAGAACCGCCCGCCCTCTGGTGTTGCCGATCTGCGCACGACAACGCCGCAATCGGTCCTGGCGCCCAAACCTGGGGCACATGTCTTCCTGAGCCTGGAGGGTAAAGCCGTCGCCTGGGACTTCTCACTCGACGGAAACATGTTCCGGCATAGCCATCATGTCAGCCGGCGGCCTTGGGTCGCGCAAGCAGCTCTCGGCATCAGTAGCCAATGGATCGTTGCTGGACGTGGCGTGCGGCTCGCCGTGATGCGCGTTTGGAGAACCCGCGAGTTCGACCAGCAGGCGGGCCATCACGCATTCGGATCGATCGCGCTGAGTCTGGAATTTTGAGGACACCTGCAACCATTCGTTAGACCCAAAGCATTCGTCACAACATCAATGGAGAAATTCGTGAACCAGCCCCTGAAACCCAGATCGTTCTTCACCGTCTCGCTGTCCGTGCTCTTGGCAACCTTCGCCACGGCACTCGGTGCGCAGTCCGTAGAGGCGGCAAAGCCAATGGCGCTTCGTACCATAATGGAAAGACTCGGTCGCGACATGCAAGCCGTCACGGGCGCGATCTCCAAAGAAGACTGGCCACTGGTCGCCGAGCTAGCACCACGAATCGCCAAGCATGCCGAGCCGCCCATGTCGGAAAAGATGCGCATCCTTGCCTGGCTTGGGGCAGACGCTGGAAAGTTTCGGGGTCTTGATGGACAGGTCCATGACGCCGCGACCGCCATGGGCGAGGCTGCACAGCGGAATGACGGCCAAGCAGTCATCGCGGCTTTCTCCAAAACCCAGCAAAGCTGCCTAGCCTGCCACCAGAGTTACCGTCGCTCGTTCGTGGAAAAGTTCTATGGAAGCCGCTAGCAAGGGATGGCTACACCTGTTGACGGAAGACTAACTTCTATCCAATCGATATACCTCGACGAATTCCGAGTTCCCAGGAAGCCGATCCTTTGTGAATGGTCGCAGCGAGTTGCTGTCCCAACCGCTGCTCGATCACCGGCTTCCACGGCACCAGGCTGAACCCCATGCCGTCATCGAGCATCGCGTAGCGCCCGCTAGCGAGCATGACGGAACGCCTGTAGATGCCAGCCACGCGTTGGCCGTCGGACACGGGCCGGTGCTCCAAGCCGGTTTCGGCCGCAATGTCCTTGGCGGCCTGCGCCAATTCCCGATTGCGCAGCGTGCCCAACAGGTTCCGGGCCAGGATTACGCGCTGCCCACGGCGCTCGGCCAGCCCCTGTTCGGCCAGGAAGTCGGCGCGCTGCTGCATCGCTTGTTTGGCCTCGCTGCCAAAGCCCAGGTTGCCAAGGCCCGAGCCGCCGCCGATCAGTTGGTGGTCGAGCCAGGTGGCCCCCATCACGCGGGCCTGCCGCTCGATAGGCAGGTGCGATTTCAGTTCCACCGCCACGCCGCCCAGGCGCTGCGCGTCGTAGCGGCGGCCCTGCTCGGGCAGGTCGCCCGGCACCTTCCACAAACCTTCGGCCACGCGCTCCACGATGCCGGCCCGGCGCAGGGCTTCAAGGCGGCGAACGTGAGCCGCGACGATTTCCTGCGGATCGCGCCCATGCGTGGCCCGGCCTTGCTCAATCGCCAGGTGATGATCGGTGCGATACAGGCCATCGCTCGCCAGTGCAGCGATGTTCTTGTCGGCCGCGCGCACGTCGGCCGAACCCTTGACCTCCACCACGGCGCCGGTCGGATAGTTCGCCAGCTCGTCGCGGGCGTTGAGCGCGACGTAGTGGGCCTTGCCGTCCACGCCGTCGATGACCAGGTAGCCCCGGTCGCGCAGCTCGTCGGCCAGCCCCTTCGCGGCCACGCGGCCGAGAATGGTGCGGTCGTCGTCGCCCGGCTCGAACACCGCCAGCTCGCGCGGCTGGCCGCGCATGGCTCGCTGCATGGTGCGGATGATGTCGCCACGCTCGCCCAGGGCGCGCAGGGTCTTCTCCGCGTCGGCATGGACGACCCAGGTGCCCGGCCGCAGCTCGTCGGCCAGGCCCAGGCGCTGCAAGCGTTGCAGGCGGCCGATCAGCGGCAGGCGCTGGCGTTGCAGCATCGGTTCGTTGAAGCGTTCGGTCTGCACCCGGCCGTCCTCGCCGGCCTCGCGTTGGAGGGTGCGGTCGAGGCTCGTCCACCGCTCCTGTTCCACCTCGCGCTGCAAGGTCTGCTTGATCTCCAGCTCGGTGCGCGGCCCCAGCCATTCGGTTGCCAGTTCGGCGGCGCGATGGCGGAAACCATCGGTGATGTAGTCGCCCGCGATGATGAGGTCTTTGCCGGTGTCGTCGCGCCCGCGCACGACGATGTGCGTGTGCGGGTTGTCGGTGTTCCAGTGGTTCACGGCCACCCAATCGAGGCCCGTGCCCAAGTCGGCCTCCATGCGGCCCATGAGATGCCGCGTGTAGGTGCGCAGGTCTTCGAGTTCCGCGCCATCCTCGGGCGAGAGGATGAAGCGGAAGTGGTGCCGGTCATCCGCGCAGCGTTCCTTGAAGCCGTCGAGGTCGGCAGCATCGGTCTGCGGCCCGTAGGCTTGGCCCGGCTCGCCATCGCGGCCCACGCCATCGCGCTCGATGTAGCGCAGGTGCTTGGCGAGCGACTGCGGACTGGCCTGGCGCTGGTTGACCAGCAGCGTCTTGATGGTCACGCGCCGCGACATGGGCGTGAGCTTCGCCCCCGCGAAGCGCGCCGCCGTGTGGCCGCGACCCAGGCGCGAGCCGGGCCGCTGGACGGTGCCCCTCCCGGTGCCGCCAGTCGTCCCAGGACGGCGCACCGAGGACTTGCCGCCGCTGGCCTTGCCCGCCTGCTTGAGCACCTTGGAGACGAAGCCCTGGCCTCGGTTCTTCGGGGCGCTGGGGCGGATGCGGAAATCATCATCGCGGCGGTCGGTCATGGTTATGCCCTCTGCAACCTCTGGCGTGTCCGGTCGTGCAAAGCACGCGGACATGCCTGCATTGGCGCGGGCCTCGCGCCACAAGCGGCACGGCGGCGAAGCCGCTGCGTGCTGCGCCACCCCCACGTGCAGACTGGCTTTCGACGCGGCCCGGTGCCGCGTCCTTTTGTCTTGCCTTCCGCCTTTGCCCCTCGCTGGCGCTCCGGGCAGCGGCGGCCCGGCGGCGCTGCTGCGTGAGCAGCCAGCGCGCCGGCGAACGCGGCGACGGCCACAGGCCGGGCGCGTTCGAGGCAAGACGCCTGCACATGGGAAGGCTGCGCGAAGTGCAGCGCGGATGCGCTGGCACTGCACGCGCGACGACACGCGGAGAGCCACTGGAGCGGCACGCCCGATGGCACGATGAGATGCACGGCAACGTGCAGCGAATCAGCCGCCATCATGGGCGTGACTCCAGCCAGACCGGATGCGCGACGCCGATCACGGCGGATGTGCTGACCGGCCCGAAATACCGGCTGTCGAACGACGCCTGGTTGGTCACACTCAAGAGGAACAGTTCGCCGGGTTCGAGGCGACGGCATTGCTGCCAGGATGGCAGCGGCCGGCCCCAGCGGTCAGCAGGCAGCACGGCGGCCGAAAGCACGCCGTCAATGCGGACAACGCGGCCAGTGATGCACACCTCCTGCGGCGCGACGGCGCCCACGCGCTTGAGCAGCGGCACGCGCGTCGGCAGGTAGCCGCGCTGCGCGGCCAGCACGGCGGCGTCTGGCGGCAGCGTGGTCAGGACGATGCTGCCCACGGACAAAGGACGTGGCAGCGAGGCGGTGCCGTGGTGCAGCGGATCGACGCGATACCAGCCGACCGCCACGCTGTCGGATGGGTTGTAGATCAGGCGCGGCAGCGGATGCACGAAGGACGCCCAGGCCAGCGCAGCGAGGCCGCAGGCGGACAGGCCCGCCAGCACGAGGCGAGCGCGCAAGCGCGAGCGAGGACGCGGCGCGGTGCTGGCAGTCGAAACGGCGGTCATGGTAGTTCCCTCCCGATGAGCCAGGCGGCGTGCCGCTCGGCGGTGTATTCGGGCAGCGGTAAGCGCGCAGCGAGACGGTTGGCGAGCGTGCGCCAGTACGCGGGCGAGACAGCGGCGGGTGCGATACCCAGCGCTTCGATGGCGTCGATGCGCTCCAGCACGGCGCGCACTTGGTTCTCGCCCTCGGCGTGCAGCAGCAGGCGCGCGCCCGGCTGCACGCCGGGGATGCGCTGTGCCGCATCTAGTGGCGTGCAAGCCTGCATCACCATGAGCTGCCAGCGAACAGTGCCGTAGTCGTTGGCCTGCCACCGGATGCGGCACAACATGGCGCCCGGCAGGAACACGGCGCAGCGCCGCCAGCGGTCGAGCTGGTGCGTGCGCGCAGGTTCGCCGAAGCGCAGGTAGAGCTTGAAGCGCGGTTCGATGTAGGCCAGCGCCACGCGCGTCAGCGGCGCGCTGGCAAGCTGGCCGGAAGGTGCTGCGAGCGCAGCCGTGGCCGCGCCAGAGGCAGGCGAAGCGGATGCGGTCATGGGGTGTTCTCCCTGCGGTGCTCTGGAAACTCCCGTTCCAGCAGGCCGCGCAGCAGGTCGGCCACGGTCACGCCCTGCGTGAAGGCCGATACCTTGATGCGCGCCCGCATCGCGGGCGTGATGTCGAGGGTCAGACGGGCGGTGTAGAGGTCGCCCTTGTTAAGCGCATCGGCATCGCCCTGGCGAATCCACGCCTCGGCGTGCGGATTAGCCGGTGGACGCGCGCCGATGCCGACGCGCTTTGCGCGAGGTGGCGGCTTCGCTGTCATGTCGGCCACCGCAGCAGTTCGTCCACCAGCGCAGTGATTTCGCGCGCGGCGGCGCTGTCCGGCGCCGTCTCGCGTGCAAGCCGGCCAGCGGCCACGCTGTCGGCGAACACGATGCGCTGATGCACTTCCGCGCGCAGCGCAGGAAGCGGCTGGTCGGCCAGCGCCTGGCGCGCTTCGCGCCCGATCACGGTGGTACTGACGCGCCGGTTGATGACGAAGGCCGCGCGCAGCGCGGGCCGAAACACCTGCGCTTCGCGGATCAGCGCCACCATCTCGGCGCTGGCCCACAGGTCGTAGGGACTGGGCTGCACCGGGATCAGCACGCGCTCGGCCGCCAGAAGCGCGGAGCGCGCCAGCGCCGCGATGCGCGGCGGGCCGTCGATGACGACGTGATCGGCCCGCTTGGCGAGTTCTGGCGCCTCTTGGTGCAGCGTTTCGCGTGCGAGGCCCACGGCGCTGAACAGCCGCGGCAAGCCTTGTTGGCTTCTGCGCTGTGTCCAGTCCAGCGATGAACCCTGCGGGTCGGCGTCCAGCAGGACGACGTGCTGGCCGCGCATCGCCAGCTCGCCGGCGATGTGCGTGGCGAGCGTGGTCTTGCCCACGCCGCCTTTCTGGTTGAGCAGAGCGACGATCATGGCGCGGCCCTCCGTGTTGGAAAGCCGGGCTTTGGCTGCTGCGCTTGTGGCCGCGTGGTGGTTGTCCACCGCAACGGCGTTTCTCTACTAAAAGTTAGAGAAATTAAGTTAGGGAAGTTAGAGGGCGAACAAACCCAATGCTGGCGCGGGTTTGCGGCCGATCGGCACGCCTGATAGCACGATAGTCCCACGCCTGATAGCACGATACCCCGCACGCCTGATAGCACGACACCATCCACAGGCTTTCCCGGAGTTATCCCCGTGCCGTCTGCGGCACGGGCCGGAAGGTCAGCAGCTCCATGCCGTTGTCCGGCATCCGCTCGATGCCCAGGACGTAGCCGGGCAGCGATTGCCGCGCGACCAGCGCGCGCAGGTCGCAGGCGAAGTCGTAGGGCTTGGCGGTGCTGCCGGATTTCTGGTGCAGGTAGCGAAAGTCGAACTGCCAGCCGTATGCCTGCTTGCCGCCGTGCTTGCGCACCAGGCGGTACAGCCACCGCTCGATTCCTCCAGTGAGCCGGAAGTACGCCGGGTCGATGGTCAGCACCAGGGCGGCGTCGAGCACGCCCGCATAGAACCAGTCCGGCAGGATCAGCTCGATGCCCAGCGGCGTGCCGCTGGCATCGGCCAGTTCCTTCCATTCGTTGATCCACGAGAAGCGATGCAAGCGCCTTCCAGTGGTTTCTCGGATGGACGTGGCCACCGTGGTCGATTGCAGCCGGTCGAGCGCGGCCTTGAGGCGCTGGTAGTCGCGCAGCGACTTGCCGCGTCCAATGAAGCGCAGGATCTCGTAGGGCGTGGCGCGCATCAGCCGCGACGGGCGCAGGCCCGCGTCCTTCGCCTCCACGATCTGCGAAGCTGCCCATATCAGCACGTCCGCATCCCAAATCGTGGCGATGCCGTGCTCCTGCGTGCCCTCCACGCGGATAGTCACGTTGCCCGCGCGGAAGTCGATGGGCTTGACCCGCTTGGACTTGGCGAGCGAGAAGAACGGATAGGCCATCAAATCCTGGCTGTCGCGCGGTGCCATGTCGCCGGGCAAGGCGCGGAACAGGTCGAGCTGTTCGCGCTCCTGCAACGGCCGCTGCCGCATGGGCAGCGCGGTGCTGGACATGGCGATGGCCTGCCGCGCGCCGCCGATCAGCGCGCACGGCTGTCGGCCGAGTGGTGCTCGGCATATTCGGGATCGGAAGTCGTCTCGAAGCTGCGGTCGGCGGCCCAGGCATCGAGGTCGGCCACGGCGTACATGACACGCCGGCCGAACTTGCGAAAGCGCGGGCCACCGCCGATCACACGCTGCTTTTCCAGCGTGCGCGGCGACAGGCGCAGGTACTCGGCGGCTTCGTCGTTGGTGAGATAACGCTGCGGCTGCGCGGCAGCAGTCGAGACAGTGGCGGCAGGCCGCAAGGGAGCGGGACGCATGATGTGAACCTCCATCGGTTGAAAACGCCCGGCCACACAGCGCGACCGGATGGAGGCAGTCTCAGAAAACCAAGCTGTCCTGCTCAGGGCCGTTTTGCGTCGTCCTCAAAACGACCCTTCTCAAGCGGCGGAAGCTGTGCTAGGCGGCGATAGCCGCCGCGCATCAGCGCGTCGCCGCGCCGTACCAGGCGGCGCACCTTGGAGCGCAGGCCGCCGTCGCTGTACCAATCGGCCACGGCGTCGGCACCGAACAACCCTTCGCCCACATCGCGCAAGGACGCGCCCGCAAGAATCGCGTCGAGCGCCTGCAAGGTGTGCAGCTCCAGCAGCGCGGCGGATGTGGGCCGGGGTTTGACGACAGCGAGGCCCACGCTGGACGGCTGGTTGCGCGCAGCCGCGACAGCGCTGCCGCGGTGGGCATAGGCGACAGCCATGCCGTCTTCCAGGCCGGGCGCGAGCGCGAAGCGCAGGCAATGGCCTGGGCTGCGTGCGATCAGCGCCAGCCCTTTGCCGTCGTGGAGCAGGTGCTTGTGGCCAGGGATACGCCAGAACGCGAAGGCGGTGGCGTCCTCCGGCGGATCGGCGTCGGGGTAGAGCTGCACCACGGCCGCATGACCAGGCAGCCAAGCGGGATGCGCGTCACGCGCATCCAAGGCCGGGTCTTCCAGCAGGCGCAAGCCCCAGCGATGCGCTGCTTCAGGCCGGCGATGACGGCGCAGCCAGTCGAGCCGGTAGTCGGGATGCCTGCGCAGATATTCCCAAGCGAGCGAGAGCGCATCCAGCCACAAAACATAGAGGTATGCCGCAGTTGGATACCAATGCGCGAAGTGATGAAGATTGACCATGACGCCTCCTCCTGCGAACAGGACTCGCCGCCACGGAAGAACTACGCGCTACATCGCCCTCGTCGGAACGTCATGGGTTAGAAAGGTGGATGGGGCTGTCAAGACTGATTGGCTCCGATGCGTTGCGGTATTCGTCTCAATGCTGCGGCGGCAGCGCCCGAAAGGGGGCACTGCACAAGTCAGCCTGCCGCAGCCCGCGCCAGGCATCCTGTCTATTTGGGTCAGACTGGTGGGGCTACGCCGCAAGAATGTGGATTGAGACTTACCCGGTATGACACCAGACTGAAAAAGTCACAGTAGGACGTATTCAGTCCGGGATCGCTCCGTCGCGCTCGGCCAGCCGGGTGTATTCCGACAACGTGCGTGTGGGACGGAAGTAGAGGTCGCGCATCACGGGCTGCTGGTGCGGCCCGACGATGCCGGCCAGATCGGACAGCTTGACGGTGCCCTGGGCCGGCATCCCGATCCCCAAGTCGATGAGGCCCCAGGCGGTGTCGCCATCGGCTGGGTCGAGCGCAGCCAGCAGCCAGGTCACGTGCGCGTCCGGCGTGAACAGCCGCACCACGGGCACCGGGTCGATGGCTCGGCCAGCGGCACGGGCCTCGCCGTTGGCGAGCAGTTGCGCGCGCTCCGGGGCGGTGGCGAGTGGCAGGGGCATGGTCGGCAATCCCACAAATCCAATGATGCACGAATGCGGTTGCACGCCAAAGCGCAGAGCCGCGAAACCGGATTTGCGCCTTGGTGCGCAAGCACCGATGCGCTTGCGTGGCTTTGCCGGAATCCGCCGATGCAGATTTCCGTAAAGACACAAACACTGATAACAACGCCAAATGAACACTATAGATTGTAGTCCTATAGGGCGCAATGGGATGTCATCTTGGTTTTTCAAGGGAAACCATAGGTGGCGGCTGGGAACTCATTGGCGAAGGCGTTGAAGACAGTTAGAAAGGCGCGTGGCTTGAGTCAGGAAGCCTTCTCTGACGTGTCCAGTCGCACCTATATGAGCACCCTCGAACGCGACCTCAAAAGCCCGACCCTGCATAAGCTGGCCGAGCTGTGCGAGGTGATGGACATCCACCCGCTCACGCTGCTGACGCTGGCCTATGCGGGCGACAGCCCGCACAAGGCCGACGAGCTGCTGGTGCAGGTGCGCCGGGAGCTGGAGGCGGTGTTGAAGGAACGCGACGCGGCGAAGCCGCGCGCGTGACGTGGTGATGTGCTGCGAACAAGCAGCACAGCGCCCCGCCGCGATGGGCGGGGCGCTGCGGCGGTCACGCCGCCTGGGGCTTGGTGCGCGACCAGATCAGGTCGTGCGTGCCGTCCTCGCCTTCGATCAGGCGGGCATAGATCGGAGCCGGGAACGAAGGATCGTCGAGGGTCACGGACTTGTATTCCCGCCCGGCCTCGCTGGTCTTGTTCCACGCCGCGCCGATGTCGTGGCCTGCGGCCTGGAGACGGAAGTCGGGGGCGTTCTCGCTGCTGCCCTTGTCGTTGGGAAGCAGCTTGACCTTGACGTTGAGCGTCAGGGTGCGAAGCGTGCCGGTGAAGCCGTCTTTGTCTGCGGTGAAGGTGCCGATGTTGGCCATGATGTTTGCTCCTTTCGGTTGAACAAGGTTCGCGCCCATCGCGTCCTTGTTGTGATCCGGCCGGCGGGGGACGGGCTGGCTGCACCGCTTGCGGTCGAAACGCAGTGGAGAGCCGGGAGGCGAAAAGAATTTGCTGCGCGAGGAAGCCGCCGAACGCAGTGACGAAGGCGGGGAAATTGTTTTCGCCGGACGGTTGCAGCCATGAAGCCCGAGGCGCAGCCGCGCCACCGCCAGGATTCACAACGAGACAAGGACGCCTTGGGCCGGACCGCTCCGAAAGGAGATGGGGCCGGCTCGGCATCCCCGCACGAAGGCTTCTCCGGCTCGCCCACTGACGCGGGCCAGGTCAACCACCCGACGACAGGCGAGAACGCCCCCGCCGCACCTTGCGGCGCCGCTCTTGAGGCGTGGCGTGGAAGCTCCATAGCGATGCCGGGCGGGTTGTCCGTGAACCGTCCTTCGTGACGTGATGGGCAGGAACCGCCAGCGTTGAGGACGGCACGCACCTGCACAACCTGCCGCAGCGAGCGCCAGCGTGTTCGCCAGCGCCCCGCCCATCGCGGCGGGGCGCTGGCCGGGCCGATCCGGCGCAGCCGGTTCGGCGTCATCGAGGGGCGCCAAGCATCGCGCGGCGGGGATAGCCCGCAGGACTTTCCCCTGGAGGCAAGCGAAGCACGCAGCGCCGCAGGCGCGAAGGCGTGAGGGATTGAAGCCGAATGGCCGTGACGGCAAAGGCGGCACGGGGCGCAGCCCGAAAGCCCGGCGGCGCAGTGCGCCGACACGCCCAGGCCGTTCTATATTTTCAGGAAGCAATCGAAGACAAGCCCATGACCCTCCAGCTCCGACACGAAACCCCGGACGACATTGCCGCCATCGAGGCCGTGACCATCGCCGCGTTCGCTGATGCACCACACACCAGCCACACCGAGCAATTCATCGTGCGCGCCTTGCGTGCCGCCAACGAACTGACGCTTTCCATCGTGGCCGAAGAACATGGGCGCGTCGTCGGTCACGTCGCGCTGTCGCCAGTAACAATCACCCATGAGCACGGGCGAAAGACCGAGGGCTGGTATAGGTTGGGGCCGATCTCCGTCCTGCCGCCAAGGCAGGGGCAAGGCATCGGTTCGCGCCTGATGGAACAGGCGCTGTCTGAACTGCGGGCTATGCAGGCCGCAGGCTGCGTGCTGCTGGGCGATCCAACGTACTACACGCGCTTTGGCTTCCAGGCCCATGCGGGCTTGCAACTGCCGGGCGTGCCGCCCGGCTATTTCATGGCGCTGGCCCTGCATGGGACAGTGCCGGAAGGCATCGCGCACTACAGCGATGCCTTCAACGCCGCCGCCTGAGCCAGCGCGAAGGCGGCGGCGTTCTGATTCGGCTATTGGCCTTGAACACCGGGCGCGGCCACTGTCGCACCCGGATTTCGCGTCCACCGCGCCCAGGGCGGAACGGCCTGGGCGCGGTGCTGATCGCGGTTATTCCTTCGTCTCGATGCGCCACCACACAAAGCGAAGCGCCCCGGTCGAGGCCGGGGCGCTTGCCTTCGGCGCGGGTCAAGCGGCCAGTGCCTCGGTGGGTTCATCCGCCATTGCCTCGGTATCCTCCGAGGCGTCCTGCTCCGGGCCTTCTTCCTGCGCGGTCTCCTGCGGGCCTTCGGCCTTGAAGATGGCGGGCATCCAGCCGGTGCCATCGGCCAGCCGCTCGGCCTCGCTGGCAATGTCGGCCTTCTTGAGCTTCGCCAGCCGGGTGATGGATTCCGGTGCAAACGCGCTCACGGCATCCAGAAGCACAGCCTTGGAAACGTGCTTGAAGTAGCCTTCTGCGGTCGGCTTCCACCATGCGGCCATGTCGAGGCCCACGGCCTGCGCCAGTTCCTTGCCGGGCTGGTGCGGCGTGGCACGGGGCGTCACCACGTCCACCGTGGAAGCCACGCACACGGCCAGCAGCCGCACCAGTTCGTCTTGCGACTTCGCCAGCAGCGCGGCAAACAGTTCGGCGCTGTCCTCCGGCAAGGCTTCCCCGGCTACCTGTTGCAGTTCGCGCAGCGCCACGGCGGCGGGCGATTCTGGCCAGTCCGGGGCCATGCCTTCCAGCCGGTCTTGCAGTTTCAGGCTCACGCCCAGCGGCAAATCGTGCCCGTAGTGGTTTTCCTGCAAGACGGTCTGCACCATGCCATGCACCAGCGCGGCCAGCGCGACGTGCGGATGCCGGGCGACTTCGATTTGCAGCGCCGCCGTGCGGTGGGCGCTCAACCGCTGCGCCAGCCGGTCGGACAGGCTCGCGGCCTTGGGCGCGTCGTCGGCGTCCTCGTGCTCGTCGTTAGCGGCTTCGCCTTCGGTACTGCCGAAACCGCGCCGCAGCTTTTCCAGCGTGCGCAGCGCCTTCGCCTCGGCTTCGCGCAGCAGGCCGCGATGAATGACGGGCTCGCCGTTGCGGTCGATGGTGACGATGGCACCGGCCACCTCGCGCACCTCGGGGGCATAGCCTTGTAAGGCGTCCTCCGCGTCTTGCAGTTCCCCGATCACCTGATCGCGCCGCTGTTCCAGTTTCTCGGCCTTGGCCTCGTCCTCGGCGTCGCAAGCGTCCTCCAGTTCGGCGTCGATCTTTTCGAGGCGGGTTTCCAGCGAGGCCATGCGGCGGGCCTCGCGGGTGGTCGGCTCGCGGCGATGGCGCGGGGCGTTCTGGAAAGCCTGCCGTTCCTCGTAGGCCAGATGCGGCACGGCCTCCACCCATGCCCAGCCCTCGGCGCGCACGTCCTCGGCCAGCGTTTCCAGCTTGTCGCGCACCAGCGTTTCCAGCACTGCGGTATCGGTGAGGTAGGTTCCGGCATCGCCTTCTGCGAACAGGTCGCGGCGGATGCCGCCGCCTGCCTGCCGATAGGTGTCCAGCCCGACGAAGCGCACCAGCGCGTGCGTGGCGTCGATTTCACGCTCGGTCAGGCGCTCGCGCAGCGCGGACGGGCTGCGCTGCCATTCCGGCGCACCGTAGAACGCGGCCTCCTGCGCGGCATGGTCGTCGGTGATGGTCAAGGCCATCAACTGTTCCAGCGTCACGCCACCGGCGCGATAGTCGGCCATGAGGCGCGGCGAGACGTTCGCCAGCTTCAAGCGGCGCTGCACCACCAGCGGGGACACGCCGAAGTCGGCGGCAATGTCCTCGATGGGGCGTCCTTCCTTGACCAGCGCGGCGAAGGCCGCGAACTGGTCGGCGGGGTGCATGTTCTCGCGCTGCACGTTCTCCGCGAGGCTGACGGTGCGGGCCGAAGCATCGGCCACCAGCAGGCACGGCACTTCGTAGTCGGCGGGGATGCGCTTCTTCTTCGCCAGCAGCTTCAAGGCGGTCAGGCGGCGGTCGCCTGCGACGACTTCGTATTGCTCCCCATCGGCGGACAGGATGACGATCAGGTTTTGCAGCAGGCCGATGCGGGCAATGCTCGCGGCCAGTTCGGGGATGGACTGGCGCGGGGTCGTGCGGACGTTGCGCTTGGAGCGGCGCGGCAGCAACTGCGAGAGGGGAACCAAGATCAGGTTCTTGGTCGGGTCGGCCACTTCCAGCGGTGCGGCGGCTTCGATGGCGACGGCTTCGGTTTTGAGTACGGCGTTCATGGTGATTTCTCCTAGCGGTTGGGATGCAGCAGCGAGATAAGCGGCAAGGGCTGCTGCCTGCCCCTGCCGCGTGGGGATTCAGGCTTTCAACTGGCGCAGGCCATCGGCCAGCAGCCACAGGGCGCGATTCAGGCGCACGCTTTGGTCGATGCCCTGCACGGGCCGGGTGGTCTGGCGGCGGCCATTCGCGGCGCGGGCGGACAGGCCGCCTTTGGTCAAGTTCTCCTGCGTGCGGTTGAACACGCTCCACAGGTCGCGGCGGTCGTCGTCATGGCGGCGCGGCATCAGGATTTGCGATTCCGTGATGGGCGCTGGCTTGTCCTCGTCGTACTTCAACGCCAGCGCAGCGCGGGCGAACACTTCCGATTCCCCGGCGTCGAGCGTGATGGCGCGCATGGCATCGCGCGATTCCTGCACCCGGTCGAAGCCGTGCAGGACTTCGTAAGCGCCTTCGATGACGTGCCCGGCTACGTCGCCCTTGTGCGGCACGCGCACGTCGGCCACGGTGTCGCCGCAGACAAGGCCATTGCTGCAAACGAAGCGGAACATCCCGGCCAGCATCTGATAGCTGCTGGTGCCGTCATGGGAGTTCAGCAGGATGATTTCGTTGGCCTCGCGGCCGTTGATCTGGCTGGCGTGGCGCAGCCGGATCATGTGCTTGGTGTAGTCGCGGCGGTCGTCGTGGCGCACGCGGGTTTGCGTCACCATGAAAGGCTCGAAACCTTCTCCGCGCAGTTCTTGCAGGACGGTCGCGGTGGGGATGTAGCTGTATCGCTCGGAACGGCTTTCGTGCGGGGCGTCGGCGAAGATGGACGGGGCCACCCTGCGGATTTGGTCATCGGACAGTGGGTAATCGCTGCGCAGTGCCGGGGAGCGGGAAGCGAAACGGGATGCGAGTTGCATGGTCTTTCTCCTGACAAAAAGAGGTTTGCTGTTCACACCGCACACCGGATTCCTAGATTCGGAAGCCCAGCCTTTTGGCTGTTCGGTGCGGTCGGCACGAGGAACCCGGTTGGCCCTGTTGCCACCGTCTTTCCTGAGTTCATCGCCCGCGACGGTCAGGAGCGCGCGGACGGGGGCCGTCAAGGAGTCAAGCGCAGGGTTGGTGCGGCCCGCAGGCGCAGCCGAGGACACGGCCCTGCGCGCCTTGACGGCCCCCGGCCGCGGGCTACAGTCGCGGTGAAGGTGATGAAGTCAGGGGAGACGGCTGGACATGGCAACGGCCCCTCAACACGCCGACCGCACGGCAAGCGAAGCGCGCAGGCCCGGATCTAGGAATCCGGGCCGGAGGCGTCAGCCGAGCGGAGCGAGGGAACGATGGAAGCCCGCAGGGGCGAGACGCCGCAGGCGGCTCGATGCACAAGCTCATGCGCCAGTCATTGGGAAACAGGTTCGACAGCGATTGCCGTGGTCTGGCCGATCCGGCGCAGCCGGTTCGGCGGTCTTTGAGGGGCGCCAAGCATCGCGCGGCGGGGATAGCCCGCAGGGCTTTCCCCTGGAGGCAAGCGAAGCGCGCAGCGCACCAGGCGCGAAGGTATCGGCAACGGGCGCAGCAGAAAAAAAGGTGCGCCGCCCCCGCAGGGACGACGCACCGAAGGCTGTACGGCGCGATCAGTTCGCCGCCGGCGCCGTCATCGACTGCAACTGGTCGATCACGCCGGGCTCAACGAACACGCAAGCCTGCTCGGCCGCGATCGGCACGTTGAACACCTGAGCGAACAACGTGCGCCGCAGATGAGCCAGCCGGCCCGTCCGGTACGCCTGCTCGGGCTTCATGCGCCCGCCGGCCTGCGAGCCGCTGCGCTGCGGATCGCATTCGACCAGTGCGACAAAGCCATCGTCGGACAGCTTCTGATGCTCGGGGCACAGGCCCCAGCCGGTTGCCGTATGGCGCTCCATGCTCGCGCGCAGGCGCTTGTCCAACAGGATGGCGCCGGTATCGAACGCTGTGCCGCAGACCAAGCAAACGTGCTGTTCGAGGGAAACGTGTGATTTGTCGTGCATGACTGTTCTCCGGTTGCACGGGCGGAATTGCCCGGAACCGTCGCCAGCACGGCGCAGCGCAGCAGTCAGGGGTCGAAGACGGCCACGGGCCGCAAGCGTGCTGGCACGCGCCGCCCTTGACGGCGAGCACGCCGTGATACGGTGAAGGGACACAGCAAGACCGCCCCCAACCCGACACCACCACACCTGTTTTTGGCAAGTGCGTAGCACGCGCAGGCCCGCGAGGGCCGGAGTTGCGCCGCCGGGCGCAGCAAAAAGGGGGCCGAAGCCCCCAAAGGTCAAAGCAGGCCGCGTTCGGCGAATGACGTGGTACGGCTTCCAGCGATAATGATGTGATCCAGCGTGCGAACGTCCACCAGCGCCAGCGCCTGCCGAAGCTGCGAGGTCATCGCCTTGTCGGCCGCGCTCGGCTCGGGGCTTCCGCTCGGATGGTTGTGCGAAACGATGACCGCCGCTGCATTGAGCCGCAGCGCCTGCTTCACCACCTCGCGCGGATGCACCTCGGCGGCGTCGATCGTGCCGTGGAACATCTCCACGTAGTCGATCAACCGATGGCGCGTGTCGAGGAACAACACCGCGAAGACTTCGTGCTCGAAGCCGGCCAGCTTGGCGCGCAGGTAGTCCTTCACCGCCTCCGGCGAAGTGAACGCCTCGCCGCGCTGCATCTTCTGTTCGATGACCTGGCGCGCGGCCTCCAGAATCTGGTCGGCGTCCGCCGGCCGATAGCGCCCACGGCCATCGCGCACCATCAGCGGAGTATCGAGAGAGAGGGAAAGTTGCGACATGATCGTGCTCCGGTTGCTCGGGCGGAATTGCCCGGAACCGGCGCCAGCACGGCGCAGCGCAAGCAGTCAGGGGTCGCAGACGGCCGCCAGGTCGCAAGCGCGCATGGCGCGCGCCGCCCTTGACGGCGAGAACGCCGTGATACGGTGAAGGGAACAGCAAGACCGCCCACACCCGCCCACTGCACACAGTCGGCTTTTGGCAAGCGGAGCGCGCAGGCCCGGATCAGCGAGCCGGGCCGGAGGCGTCAGTGATGGAAGCCCGCATGGGGAGAGACTCGCGCAGCGAGGCTCGATGCGCAGCACGACAGCGCGACGGCGGCACGCCGGGACGCCCGACTTCTTCGGACAGGACTACTGGTTGTCGGTCTTGCGCTGCTCGATCTGCAACTGCGCCCGTTGCGTTGCCTGTTGCAGCCGCTCCACCAGCACACCCCTCGGCGGCAAGGCAGTCAGATACTCGGCGACGTGGATGCCCGACTTGTCCAGCTCCAGCAATTCGATCTGCTCGCGCTTTTTGCCGGTGCAAAGGATGATCCCCAGCGGCGAGGCCTCCTCCGGCTCCCGTTCGTGCTTGTCCAGCCAGCGAAGGTAAAGCTCCATCTGTCCCTTGAAAGCCGCCTTGAACTCGTCGACCTTCAACTCCACTGCCACCAGCCGCCGCAGCTTGCGGTTGTAAAACAGCAGGTCGAGGTGAAAATCCTCGCCGTCAATTTGGATGCGCTTCTGCCGGGCCACGAAGCTGAAACCCGCGCCCAGCTCCAACAAGAACGACTCCATTTCGCGGATGATCGCCGCCTCCAAGTCGCCTTCCTGCCAAGTGTCCCGCAGCCCCAGGAAGTCGAGGATGTACGGGTCGCGCATGACTAGGGCGGGCGACATGCGCTGCGCATCGCGCATCTTCGCCAACTCCTGTGCGATCGTCTCGCCCGGCTTTTGGGACAGCGCCGTGCGTTCGTACAGCATCGAGTCGATGCGCTCACGCAGCGTCCGCACGCTCCAGCGTTCGGCGCTCGCCATCTGCGCGTAATAGTCCCGCTGGAGCGGGTCTTTCAGCGGGATCAGGGCGATGAAGTGCGTCCAGCTCAATTCTCGTATCAGTGATACGAGAATCTGCTCGTCGGGAAAGGTGGCTGCGAACTGCACCATGCGGCGCAGGTTCTGCTCGGCAAAGCTGTTGCCGTACTCCTTCACCAACTGCGCCGCCAGGGTAGGCAGGACTTCCTTGCCATAAGCGCCCCGGCGCCCGTCCAAGACCTGCGTGCGGATGCGCTGGCCGATGCGCCAGTAGAGCATCGTCAGCTCGCTATTCACCGTCGAGGCGGCGCGCTTGCGCGCCGCCTCGATCAGTGCCCGAATGTCGCCCAGCAGCGCCGAAGGCGCTGCGGACGACGCTGCGGACGACGCTGCGGATGACCGGCGCGTGTTCATGCTGCCGCCTCCGCAAGCTGGCGCGCGCCCGTGATGGCCTGGCGCCGGCTGGCCACCAGCTCGGCCGCATCGCGCACCGGCTTGTCCTCGGTGTGGACGTAGTGCATGAACATCGCCACAGTCTTGTGGCCCGTTAACTTCATGCCCACTTTGGTCGGCACGCCGGAATTGGCTATGTCGGTGGTCGAGCGATGGCGGATGCCGTGCGTGCCGACGTGCGGGACGCCGGCGGCCTTGAGCACCCGGCACCAGCCGCCATAGTGCTCGCCAAAGGTCAGGTGCTTGGTCGAGTCGTTGGGCGATGGCAGGACATAGGGGCAGCCCTCCCGGCGCGGCGCCGTCGAAAGCAGCCGATAGGCTTCCTCGCTCATGGGCTTGGAAATGCCGCCGACCTTGCTGTCGGGCCACACCACGCGCCGGTTCTCGAAGTCCAGCCAGCTCCATTCGAGCGGGCAGATTTCGGAGCGCCGGGCGGCAAACTCGAATTGCAGCCGGATCGCCAGCGGGATGACGTAGTTCTCCAGCCCTTCCGCCTCCAGCTTCTCCAGATGACGGAAGATCCGCACCATTTCCTCGTCCACGATGAGCCGGGTTTCCTTGCCCGGCGGGTACATCGGGACGTGGCGGCACGGATTCGTGCCGTCCGGGCGGTAGCCCCACACTTCGGCCAGGTTGAACATCTTGCGCAGCACGCCGAAGGTCTTGTTCGCCTCGGTCGGCTTGTAGGCCAGCTTCTCCATCAGCCCGGCAATGTCGGGCCGCTTCACGTCATGCACCTTCTTGCGGCCCAGCAGCGGGATGATGTTGCGGTCGATGACGCCCTGATAGCCGTCCTGCGTGCTGGGCTTGTTGCGCTTCTTGGAGTAGTCCTCCATGAACTTCTTGCACAACTCGGCCATCGTGGGCGCCTTGCGCGCCTCGGCCTTGGCGCCGCCGGGGTCGCCGCCCCGGCGAACCTCGGCCAGCCAGTCCTGTGCCTTGACTCGTGCCTGTTCGACGGTCAGCTCCCCGTATAGCCCCAGCGAGGGCTTGCGGGGCTGGCCGGAGTTCGTGCGGTACTGGAGCATGAACACCCGGCGGCCCGTCGGGGTAATCTTGCACAGGAAGCCGGGCACCACGGTATCCCGCAGTTCAACATCCTTGGCCTGGGGCTGGGCCGCCTCCACGGCGGTCTTGGTGAGCTTGATCTTTGCCATGATGACTCCTTGGAACGACCCGGATTCCAAGAGCCAGATAGGAGCGGCACGAGGGAAAACCGGGTCAAGTTTCAGAAAGCACCGGCATATGATGGACGCGCGTAAGCTATTGATAAACCTGCTGTATCGAGCTACGGCGCAGTCCAGCGAACTACCGGGCTGGAGTCATCGTGAAACAAAAAAAGTCATCAGGACCTGTTGCGTGACTTGATCTCGCACATTAGAGAGCGGGAGGTGCCGTTCTATCGCAAAGAGGCGAACGCCAACTATGTTGGTTGGCATCTGCTCGTCGCGCTGTCCATCTTGCTGTCGACTGCAGTAAGTCTTCTCGCTGCATTGACGCCGGCTGATCAACTGAAGGAGCCATGGATTCGTGGGCTGCTGATCGCGCTACCGATTGTTGGTGCGACAGTTACGGCGTTCATGCGTAGCTTTAGCTTCAATGTAAGCGCTAAATCTGCCACA
>NZ_ASSI01000132.1:0-34225 GCF_000466765.1 Burkholderia sp. AU4i
CGCATGCGCGCCGGCTTCGGCGGGCGGCAGCAGCGCGGCAAGCACGTCGACCGTGCGCGCGGTCGCGCCGCGGTGACGCGAAGCGAACGCCGCGCCGGCTGCGCCCATCGCGATGCGCCGCGCGTTGTCGGCAAACAGCGCGTCGAGCACGTGCGCGAGATCGAGCGGATCCTCGACCTGCAGTGCCGCGCCGGCCGCGACCGCGTCGGCGGTCGCCTGCGTGAAGTTGAACACGTGCTTCCCGATCAGTACCGGCACGCCGACCGCGCACGCTTCGATCAGGTTCTGTCCGCCGAGCGGCAGCAGGCTGCCGCCGATGAACGCGATGTCGGCGGCCGCGTAATACGCGCCGAGCTCGCCCATCGAATCGCCGAGCAGCACCGTCACGTCGTCCGGCAGCGGCTCGGCGGCCGGACGGCCGGCCGCGAGTGCCGCCGCGTCGGCCGCCCATGCGGAGCGTCGCACGCACTTGAGCCCGTTGCGCCCGACGAGCGCCTCGACCTCGGCGAAACGCTGCGGATGACGCGGCACGAGCACCAGCAGCGCGCCGGGCGTACGCATCGCGGCGAACGCCTGCAGCACCAGCGCCTCCTCGTTCTCGCGCGTGCTCGCAGCGACCCACACGGGCCGCGCGCCGATCGCATCGCGCCACGCATGGCCGCGCGCCGCCAGTTCCGGCGGCGTCGTCATGTCGAACTTCAGGTTGCCGAGCACGGTGACGTTGCGCGCGCCGAGCGACGTCAGCCGCTCCGCATCGGCCGGGCTCTGCGCGAGCACGCGCGAGAAGCCGCCGAACACGTCGCGCGTCGCCGCGCCGAACTTCGCCGCGCGCCGGAACGAACGCGCGGACATCCGCGCATTGGTCAGCACCAGCGGCACGTCAGCGCGACGGCACTCGTCGATCAGCGTGGGCCACACCTCGGTTTCCATCACGAGGCCGAGCGTCGGCCGCCACGCATGCAGGAAGCGCCGCACCGCGCCGGGCATGTCGTACGGCAGGTAACAACGCAGCAAGCGATCGCCGAAGATCTGTTCGCCGGTCGCGCGACCGCTCGGCGTCATGTGCGTGAGCAGGATGCGCGCATCGGGACGCGCGCGCATCAGCGCGTCGATCAGCGGCTGCGCGGCGCGCGTCTCGCCGACCGATACCGCATGCACCCAGATTAGCGGCGCGCGGTCGTCGCGCGAGCGGCCCGCCACGTGGCCGAAACGTTCGGCGATGTGCTCGCGATAGCCGCGCTCCTTGCGCGAGCGCACGTAGAGCCGGATGACCGCGGCCGGCGCGACGAGCCACCACAGCGCGCGATAGATCACCCGCAGCATGCGGCGGCCCTCGTGTTGCGTCGAAGCAGGTGCGCGCTCAAACCAGCGCCCTGCCCTTCAGGCGTTCGAGAATGCCGAGCGGCGCGCATTCACGGCGAACCATCGCGTCGACCGGCAGGAAGAACGTCTGTTCGAGCATGAACTGGCCGGACATCACAGCGTGCGAAGTCTGATCCGAGAAACATATCCACACGCAGCCCGGCGGAAACGGCATCGTCTCCTGCGGGCTGGTCTTCTGGTAGTCGAGATCGGCCTTCATGCTGTCGTGCAGGTTCAGCATCAGGTGGTCGTACGCGCTGCGCGGCGACTTCGTCACGTGCAGCAGGTTCAGCAGCCACGCGGCACCCGGCAGCTGCGGCTTGATGCGCGGCAGGAAGCGCTTCGCGACATCCTCGAACGGCTCGCCGACGCGCCACACGCGCGGCACGCCGGCCGGGTTCACGTTCGTGAACACGCGCAGGATGCGCTCACCGTAGTTGGGCCGCGACGGGAACGCGTCGACGTGCAGCCGGCTGTCGTCCTTGCGCCAGGATGTCTGGCGCGTCTCGACCTGCATCAGCCGCAGGCTCGTCGGCGCGACGCGCAGCTTGCCGCGATATTCGGGAAACAGGCCGTCGACGAGCGTGCCGGCCTGCTGCTGGAAACGCGCGACGAGCGCGCGCACCGCCGACTGCGTGACGCTGTCGCCGAGCACGCCGGCGAGCGCGCCGCCGTTCGGCGCGAGGCTGATGTTCTTGCGTTTCGGGTCGGCGAGCGCCGGATCGAGCAGCGCCTCCTCGCCGCCTTCGATCGCGAAGCGCAGGTGCGGGAAATACAGCACCTTGCCTTCCTCGACGGCGGCCAGCAGCTGCTCGCGCGGCGCCGACAGGTTGTGTCCGCTCCAGTCGGCGGACGGGACTTCGATGATCTGGGATTCGCTCATGATCGGTTCGCTTGGGTTCGCGCGGATTCGTGCCGGTGCGTGCGGGTGCGTGCCGGTTCGTGCCTATGGCGGCCGTTACAGGAGACCGAAGCCCGCGAGCGCCGACTTCACCTGCGCGATCGACGGGGGTTGCCCCGCCGTGCCGAGATTGACGACGTTCGGCGACCAGTAGCCGCCGGTCCGCCAGGCCGTCGCGAAATTGTACAGTTCGACCGTCGGACGCTTCAGCGCCGCCGCGATGTGAACCAGACCTGTGTCAACCCCGACGGTCGCGGCCGCGCCGTCGATCAGGCCGACCACGGCCGGCAGCGACAGCTTCGGCGGCACGATCGCCGCCGCGCCGAATTCCTTCGCGAGCCGCTCGCTGGTCGCGCGCTCCGCGTCGTTGCCCCACGGCAGCACGAGCGATGCGCCGCGCCGCACGAGCGCCTGGCCGAGCTCGATCCATGCGGCGTCCGGCCACTGCTTGTCGGCACGCGACGTCGCGTGAACGAACACCACGTACGGCACCGGCAGGTTCAGGCCGAGCGCGGCCACCGCGAGCGCCGCCGCGCGCGTATCGAGGCCGAAGTCGACCGGGTCGGCCGGCGTCGGCGCCGGGTCGCCCAGCGCGGCCGCGACGAGTTGCCGCGAGCGCTCGACGACGTGCGTGCGCGGCGCGATCGGCACCCGCTTGCGATAGAAGAAACGCACGGGCCACTCGTAGCCGGCGCCGTCGGTGCGGTTGCCGAGCCCGACGAGCGGGCCGCGCGCCCAGCTCGCGACCCAGGCCGTCTTGATGAGACCCTGGCAATCGATCACGAGGTCGTACTGCTCGGCCGCGAGGCGCTGGCGGAACGCGCGGATCTCGCGCCACGTGGCGCCCGAGAACGGCTTCTTGCGCCAGCGCCGCAACGAAAACGGCAGCACGTTGCGCACGCCGTCGACGAGCTTCACGAGGTCGACGAAGCTTTCCTCGACGAGCCAGTCGATCTGCGCATCGGGGTGGCGGCGCCGGATATCGGCGATCACCGGCATGTTGTGCACGACGTCGCCCAGCGACGACACGCGCACGATCAGGATCTTTTGCACGCTGAAAAAACGCCGGCTGGCAGCCGGCGACAGGCATAAAGACGCGATTTTATCGCGCCCGGGGGGGCGGACAGACAAAAAGCGGCCGCACGCCTTGGGCATGCGCCGCTTTTCGGGGCCGGCGCGACGATTGGACCCACCCTCGCGCCCCGGGCGGCCTACCGGCCGCCGAGGCTCAGAACGGCAGCTTGACGTCCGGCTTCGCGGCCGTCAGCACGCGGCGGAAGTCTTCCTGGATACGCTCGAGCCCTTCCTGCGTCTCGGCCTCGAAACGCATCACGACGACCGGCGTCGTATTCGACGAACGCGCGAGGCCGAAGCCATCCGGGTACTCGACACGCAGGCCGTCGATCGTCACGACTTCCTCGGCGCCGTCGAACTTCGCCTCCTTCTGCAACTTGTCGATCAGGCGGAAGTTCTCGCCTTCGTCGAGCCAGAGCTGCAGTTCGGGCGTGCTCATCGCGTCCGGCAGGCTGTTGAGCAGCGCGCTCGGATCGGCCGTCTTCGCGAGGATCTCGAGCAGGCGTGCGCCCGTGTAGAGGCCATCGTCGAAGCCGTACCAGCGATCCTTGAAGAACACGTGGCCGCTCATTTCGCCGGCGAGCGGCGCCCCCGTCTCGCGCAGCTTCGCCTTCACGAGCGAGTGGCCCGTCTTCCACATCAGCGGCTCGCCGCCCTTCGCTTTCACCCATTGCGCGAGGTGGCGCGTGCACTTCACGTCATAGATGATCTGCGCGCCCGGGTTGCGCGACAGCACTTCTTCCGCGAACAGCATCAGCTGACGGTCCGGATAGATGATCTGGCCGTCCTTCGTGACGACGCCCAGGCGGTCGCCGTCGCCGTCGAACGCGAAGCCGATCTCGGCGTCGGTGTCCTTGAGCGCCTGGATCACGTCCTGCAGGTTTTCCGGGTGGGCGGGATCGGGGTGGTGGTTCGGGAACGTGCCGTCGATGTCGGTGAAGCGCTCGACGAGTTCGCAACCGAGCGCCTTGAACAGGCGCGTCGCGAGCGGGCCGGCCACGCCGTTGCCGGCGTCGACGACGAGCTTCATCGGACGGGCCGGCTTGATGTCGCCGACGATTCGCGCGATGTACTGGTCGGCCACGTCGAACTGTTCGTACGAGCCGCTGCCCGTTTCGAAGCGCTCGTCGACGATACGGCGGTACAGCGCCTGGATCTGCTCGCCGTAGATCGCGGCGCCGCGCAGCACCATCTTGAAACCGTTGTAGTCGGGCGGGTTGTGGCTGCCCGTGACGACGATGCACGAATCGACGCGGCGCTCGCCGTCCTTCAGCGCGAGCGGCACGTTCGCCGCGAAATAGCCGACCGGCGTGGGCACCATGCCGACATCGACGACGTCGACGCCCGCCGCACGCAGGCCGTCGGCAAGCGCGCCGACGAGCTCCGGCCCGGACAGGCGGCCGTCGCGCGCGACGACGACCGCGTCGCCGCCCTGCGCGCGCACTTCGCTGCCGAATGCCCGGCCGATCCCGCGCGCCGTGTCGGTGTCGAGCGTCTTGCCGACCACGCCACGAATGTCATATGCCTTGAAGATGGATTGGGAGATCATCGATTCACTTCTCTCAGTTGCGTGCATGGAAAATTGTCTGGCTTGCCTGGCCGCCGCTCGCCGGCGCCGCGCATGATACATGCCCGTCCGGCAAGGAGCGCACCCGCTGGCGCAGAACGGCGGAAGCCACCCCGATCCCACTTATAATCGCGGGTTTTGATGACGCGCATACCGCCCATTTTAATGCCTAGCCGTCCCGTCGCCGCCGACCTGCAGCCCCCGGGCGCCCTGCCGGCCCCCTTGCGCGCACGCCGCCACAGCGCATGCTGAAGCGCTTCGGCAACCCGGACGTCGCGAAGGCCGTCGCGAATCTCGTCTGGCTGGGGCTCGAACGGCTCACGCAGATCGGCGTCGCGATCGCGATCAGCGGCCTGCTGGCCCGTTATTTCGGGCCGGATGTGTTCGGCAAATGGCAGTATGCGAATACGCTCCTCCTGGTACTGGCGCCGCTCACCTGGGTGTGCGGCGCGGAAATCCTCGTCCCGACCATCGTCCAGCGCCCGCCTGCCCAGCTCGGCGCGGTACTCGGCAGCGCATTCGCGCTGCGCATCGCCGTCTCCGCCGCCGCGCTCGTCGCGACCTGGATCGCGATCGCCGCGGGCGCCTTCGATCCGCTGGTCGGCGCGATGCTCGCCGGCCTGGCGGTCACGATGGTGTTCCGCGAACCGTTCGTCGGCGTCATCAACGCGTGGCTGCAGAGCATGACCTACAGCAAGCCGCAGCTCGTCGCCAGCATGGTCACCGCGCTGGCGAAGGCGCTGCTCGTCTGGCTGCTCGTCCGTGCGGCCGCGGGCCCCGCCCGCTTCGCGTGGCTGTGGGCGCTCGAGGCCGCCGCCATCGGTTTCGCGCTGATGCTGTACTACCGGCATCGTAACGGCGGATCGCTCGGCTGGACGTTCGACAAGCCGCTGTTCAGGCACTTTGCGACGGCCGGCACCGTGTTCTGGCTCGGCCTCATCTGCATGTACCTGTTCCTGAAGCTCGACCGCCTGATGCTCGAGCGTCACGTGTCGTTCGCCGATCTCGGCCGCTACTCGGCCGCGCAGCAGCTCAACGAGAACTGGATCACGCTCGCGCTGATGCTCGCGCAGACGATCGCGCCCGCCTTCGTCTATCGCGTGCAGGACGTCGCGCGGCTGCGCCGCAACATCGTCCGGCTGATCGCGATGACGGCCGGCCTGATGACGGCCGGCGCGCTCGTGCTCGACGCCGCCGCCCCGCTGATCGTCGGCAAGGTGTTCGGCCACGGCTACGAGGCGTCGGTCGACATCTTCCGCTGGGCGGTCTGGCTGTCGGTGCCGGCCGGCATCGAGGCGATAGGCAATCTTATCGTTCTCAAATATCAAGCAAAATTCGTGTTGCTGTCGAAATGGCTGCTCGCGCTCGCGATCGCCGCGCTCGTCAACCTGTTTGCGATCCCGCGGCTCGGCCTGTACGGCGCGCTCGTCGGGCTGGCAGCCGGCTATCTGGCCGCCGCCGCCGTCAACTTTTATTACATCCGTTTCAAGCTGCGACCATGACGTCCCCTGATTGCCCGACCCCGCTCGACGACGTGGCCGTGCTGATGCCGGCCTACAACGGGCACGACGACGTCGTTCGGACCCTCGCATCGTTTCGCGAGGACACGCCCGTGCACGTGCTGATCGTCGATGACGGCAGCACGCCGCCGATCGTCGCGCCCGACCTGCCCGGCCTCACGATCGACGTGCTGCGCATGCCGGAGAATGGCGGCATCGAGCGCGCGCTCGCGGCCGGCATCGACGCGCTCGCCGCGCGCGGCTTTCGCTTCGCGGCCCGCATCGACGCGGGCGATCTCGCCGCGCCACAGCGCCTCGCAAAGGAGCGCGCATATCTCGGCGCCCATCCGCGCGTGGCCTGCGTCGGCATGTGGACGCAGGTCGTGTCGCGCGCCGGCGAACCGCGCTTCATGCTGACGCCGCCCGCCGATCCGCGCACGCTGCGCCGCACGCGCTTTCTGCGCTCGCCGCTCGTGCATCCGTCGGTCATGCTGCGCATCGACGCCGTGCGCGAAGTGGGGAACTATCGTGCGAAATACCGTGCGGCCGAGGATCTCGATCTTTTCTTGCGGTTAATGCAACGCTACGATTGCGCGAACCTGCCGGAACTCGGCCTCTATTACGAACTGAACGAGGGCGGGATCAGTGCGACCAAGCGCCGGCGCCAGCTGGTGTCGACGCTCACGCTGCTGTTGAGCCACTTCAACGCGCTGAACCCGTACGACTGGGCCGGCCTCGCCAAGAACCTGCTGCATTTCGTGACGCCGTACCGTACGTTGCAGCGGATCAAGCAGACGCTGTTCGCCGCCCGGCCGTCCGCCTGACGCGCAGCCCGCGTTTTCGGCCATTTCGACGCTTTATTTTTTCTTTTTTTCATGTCCGCCACCTCCCCGCTGCGCATCGCGCTCGTCTGCAACACGGCCTGGGCGATCTACACGTATCGCCACGGGCTGATCCGCACGCTCGTCGCGCGCGGCGCCGACGTCGTCGTGATCGCACCGCACGACCGCACGGTGCCCCTGCTCGAGCAGATGGGCTGCCGCTACGTGGCACTCGCGGTCGCGTCGAAAGGCACGAGCCCGCGCGAGGATCTCGGCACGCTTGCCGCACTGTTCCGTCATTACCGCGCGCTGCAGCCCGATCTCGTGTTTCACTACACGATCAAGCCGAACATCTATGGCTCGGTCGCCGCGTGGCTCGCGCGCGTGCCGTCGATCGCGGTGACGACGGGGCTTGGTTACGTCTTCATCCAGAAGAGCCGCGCGGCGAGCGTCGCGAAGCGCCTGTACCGGTTCGCGTTCCGCTTCCCGCGCGAAGTGTGGTTCCTGAACCGCGACGATCTCGCCACCTTCACCGACGAGCAGTTGCTCGCGCATCCCGATCGCGCGCGGCTGCTGCACGGCGAAGGCGTCGATCTCGAACAGTTCGCGCCGATGCCGCTGCCGGCCGGCAGCGCCCCCGTCTTCATCCTGATCGGCCGCCTGCTGTGGGACAAGGGCGTGCGCGAATACGTGGAGGCTGCGCGCGTCGTGCGCGAGCGCTTCCCGAACGCGCGCTTCCAGCTGCTCGGGCCGCTCGGCGTCGACAATCCGAGCGCGATCGGCCGCGCGGACGTCGATGCGTGGGTCGGCGAAGGCGTCGTCGAGTATCTCGGCGAAGCGCACGACGTGCGCCCCCATATCGCGGCGGCCGACTGCGTCGTGCTGCCGTCGTACCGCGAAGGCGTGCCGCGCACGCTGATGGAGGCATCGGCGATGGGGCGCCCGATCGTCGCGACCGACGTGCCGGGCTGCCGCGACGTCGTCGCCGACGGCGACACGGGCTTCCTGTGCCGTGTGCGCGACAGCGCGAGCCTCGCGGAGCAACTGCTCCGCATGATCGAACTCGGAACGGCCGGACGCGACGCGATGGGCGCGCGCGGCCGGCAGAAGGTCGCGGCGGAATTCGACGAACAGCAGGTCGTCGAACGCTACCGGCGTACCATCCATTCGTTAACCGGCATCACCCTCTGAAGGAGCGCATCTGCAATGACCGCTAAAGGCACCATCCTCGTTACCGGCGGTGCGGGCTACATCGGCTCGCACACGGCCGTCGAGTTGCTCGACAACGGCTTCGATGTCGTGATCGTCGACAACCTCGTCAACAGCAAGGCCGAATCCGTGCGCCGCATCGAGCGGATCACCGGCAAGACGCCCGCGTTCCATCAGGTCGACGTGTGCGACGAAGCCGCGCTCGCCAAGGTGTTCGACGCGCATCCGATCACCGGCACGATCCATTTCGCGGCGCTCAAGGCCGTCGGCGAATCGGTCGAGAAGCCGCTCGAGTACTACCAGAACAACCTCGGCGGCCTGCTCGCGGTGCTCAAGGTCATGCGCGAGCGCAACGTGAAGCAGTTCGTGTTCAGCTCGTCCGCGACCGTGTACGGCGTGCCCGAGCGCTCGCCGATCGACGAGTCGTTCCCGCTGTCCGCGACGAATCCTTACGGCCAGTCGAAGCTGATCGCCGAGCAGATCCTGCGCGATCTCGAGGTGTCGGACCCGACGTGGCGCATCGCGACGCTGCGCTACTTCAACCCGGTCGGCGCGCATGCGAGCGGGCTGATCGGCGAGGATCCGGCCGGCATCCCGAACAACCTGATGCCGTATGTCGCGCAGGTTGCCGTCGGCAAGCTGGAAAAACTGCGCGTGTTCGGCTCCGACTACCCGACGCCGGACGGCACGGGCGTGCGCGACTACATCCACGTCGTCGATCTCGCGAAGGGGCACATCGCCGCGCTCGACGCGCTCGCGAAACGCGACGCGAGCTTCGTCGTGAACCTCGGCACGGGCCAGGGCTACAGCGTGCTGGAAGTCGTGCGCGCGTTCGAGAAGGCTTCGGGCCGCCCGGTGCCGTACGAACTCGTCGCGCGCCGCCCGGGCGACATCGCCGAGTGCTACGCGAACCCGCAGGCCGCGGCCGACATCATCGGCTGGCGCGCGACGCTCGGCATCGAGGAAATGTGTGTCGACCACTGGCGATGGCAGGAGGGGAACCCGCGCGGTTTTGTATAATCCGCTGTCCATTTTTCGAGCGATCCCATGCTCAGCTTCGCGTCCGGCTTCATCGTCTCCCTGCTCGTCACGCTGTTCATCGTGCGCTACGCGCACCTTCACGAGAAATTCTCGGTCGACAGCGACCTGGCCGGCGTGCAGAAATTCCATGTGCGGCCCGTGCCGCGCGTGGGGGGCATCGGGATCCTCGCCGGGGTCGTCGTGGCCGCGCTGATTCTGTCCCGGCACTATCCGACGATCGCGGGCAGTATTCTCGGCATCGCGGCCTGCGGGCTGCCGGCGTTTCTGTCCGGCCTCGTCGAGGACCTGACCAAACGCGTGTCGCCGCGCGCGCGGCTGCTCTGCACGATGGGCGCGGCCGCGCTCGCGTTCTGGCTGATGGGTATCGCGGTCACGCGCATCAGCGTGCCGCCGCTCGATTTCCTGCTCCGCTACGCGGCCATTTCGGCGTTCATCACCGTGCTCGCGGTCGCGGCGCTCGCGAACGCGGTCAACATCATCGACGGCTTCAACGGGCTCGCGTCGATGGTCAGCTTCATGATGTTCGCATCGCTCGCTTACGTGGCGTTCCAGGTCCGCGACCCGGTCGTCATGTCCGCGTCGATCATCATGATGGGCGCCGTGCTCGGCTTCTTCCTGTGGAATTTCCCGGCCGGGCTGATCTTCCTCGGCGACGGCGGTGCCTATTTCATCGGCTTCATGCTCGCGGAACTCGCGATCATGCTCGTGATGCGCAACCGCGAGGTATCCGCGTGGTACCCGGTGCTGCTGTTCATGTACCCGATCTTCGAGACCTGCTTCTCGATCTACCGGAAGAAATTCATTCGTGGGATGTCGCCGGGGATTCCGGACGGCGTGCACCTGCACATGCTCGTGTACAAGCGGCTGATGCGCTGGGCCGTCGGCACGAAGCACGCGCACGACCTCACGCGGCGGAATTCGCTTACTTCACCTTATCTGTGGCTGCTGTGCCTCGTCGCGGTGATACCCGCGACGCTGTTCTGGCGGCACACGGTGCACCTGTTCGTGTTCGTCGTGCTGTTCGCGCTGACCTACGTGTGGCTGTATCTCAGCATCGTGCGGTTCCGCGTGCCGCGGTGGATGGTGGTGAGGAAGGAGCGGCGCAGCCACTGAGCCGCTCATGGCCCGGCATGAAGCATGAAAAAAGCGCCCCGCGGGGCGCTTTTCTTTTGCGCGGAGCGACTGCCGCGCCGCCGCGGCAAAGGCCGTCAACGGTTCGACGCGACCCGTACGCTCTTCAGGGCCGGCACGGCGGCCGTCTGATACTCGGGCACCCAGCGGCGCAGATCCCGTCGCACTTCGTCGTCGGGCAGCACGCGATGCTGCATCAGCCACGGCAGGAGTTCGTCGAGGAAATTGTCCGGCACCTCGCGGGCACGTGCGATCCGCAGTTTCGGATGCGGCGTGCGCGTCGTCGCCTCGTCGTCCGCGAGCAGTTCCTCATAGAGCTTCTCGCCCGGCCGCAACCCGGTGAACTCGATCCGTATCTGCTCTTCCGAGAAACCGTACAGGCGGATCAGGTCGCAGGCGAGATCGACGATCTTCACCGGCTCGCCCATGTCGAGAATGAAGATTTCGCCGCCATGCCCCATGCTCGATGCCTGCAGCACGAGCTGCGACGCTTCCGGGATCGTCATGAAGAAACGCGTGATCTCCGGGTGCGTGACCGTCACCGGGCCGCCCTTCGCGATCTGCTGCTGGAACTTCGGAATCACGCTGCCTGCGCTGCCGAGCACGTTGCCGAAGCGCACGGTCTCGAACTGCGTGCGCCCGCTCGTCTGCTGCAATGCCTGACAGGCCATTTCGGCCAGGCGCTTGCTCGCGCCCATCACGTTGGTCGGATTGACGGCCTTGTCGGTCGAAATCAGCACGAAGTGGCGCACGTCGTGGCGGATCGCCGCACGGGCCACCCGATACGTGCCGAGCACGTTGTTGCGCAGTGCCTGCCACGCGTTGTGCTCCTCCATCAGCGGCACGTGCTTGTAGGCGGCCGCATGAAACACGATGTGCGGCGCATGGCGCGACATCACCTGGTCGAGCAGCAGCGAATCCTTCGCATCGCCGATGATCGGCAGGACAGGCAGGTCGGGGTAGCGCTCGCGCAACTCCTCGATCAGCCGGTACATCGCGTATTCGGACAGATCGAATGCGACGAGCTGCGCAGGCGCGAAGCGCAGGATCTGCCGGCACAGCTCGGAGCCGATGGACCCGCCCGCACCCGTGACCATCACGACGCGGCCGCGCAGCAGCGCCTCGACGTGCGGCGTATCGATCGTCACGGCGTCGCGGCCGAGAAGATCCTCGAGATCGATGTTCCGCACCTGCGACAGGAAGCCCTGGCCCGGCATCAACGCGGTCAGCGACGGCAACACCATCGCCTTCACGCCGGCACGCACGCACAGGGTCGCGACGCGACGCTGGGTTTCGACCGATGCCGACGGAATCGCGATGATCGCGTACTCGACCTTCATCGCGTCGGTCCAGTGCTTGAGGTCGTTGAACGAGCCGAGCACCTTGTAACCGTAGATTTCGCGGCCCTGCTTCGTGACATCGTCGTCGAGCAGGCCGACGAGGCGCCATTCGCCGGAGCGCGACAGTTCGCGCGCGAGGCTCGCGCCGGCCGTGCCGGCGCCGAGCACCAGCACCGGCTTGCCCTTCCCGACCAGGCCGCCGTACAGGTAATACTCCTTCGTCGCGCGATACAGCGCGCGCGCGCCGCCCATCGCCAGGAACAGCATCAGCGGCGACACGAGCAGCACCGAGCGCGGAATGATCGGCACAGGCTGGAACATCACGGCGCCGATCATCACGATCACGCCGCCGCCGACCACCGCCTTCGCGATACGCATCAGGTCGGGCAGGCTCGCGAATACCCACAGCCCGCGATACAGGCCGAATATGTGAAACATCAGCGCGTATACGGGCAAAACCCACGTCAGCGCCATGAGCGCCCCGCCGAGGAAATCGGGTGGAACGCTACCGTTGAAGCGGACGAGATAAGCAAACAACCATGCGGCAAGAACCGCCAGCAGGTCGAACAGGAAAGCACTCAGTGACAGCCAAGATGCTTTGGATCGCAACATCGGCGGGAGACCTCAAGATTTGTTTTCGGCGGCCGTACCGACCCGTCGCCAGCGCGCGTCGATCGCGCAACCGATACACGCCAGCACGCCATACCAGGCGACAAACAGCCCCCACTGCTGCAATGTCGGCCGGCCCAATGCCCACAGGCCTGTGATTATGCCCGCGAGCATCACGAGGTACCAGTAAATGGCGGTACGCCGATGACCAGTGCCGGAGCGCACCATGCGCTGATAGTAATGCTCCCGGTGCGCCTGCCAGAACTTTTCCCCGCGTAACAAACGTCTCGCAAGTGTTACAGATGCATCAGCAATAAAGGGCGAGAACACCATCGCCGGAAACCAGATCGGCCATACCCCGCCTCGCCAGCCGCAGTAGCCGAGCGCGCCCGCCATGAAGCCGAGCGGAATCGAGCCCGCGTCGCCCAGAAACAGCTTCGCCGGATGGAAATTCAGCAGCAGGAAGCCGAATGCGGCGCCCGCAATCGCCGCGCCGCCCACGGCAAGATCGGGCGCCGGCTGCACGCCGGCCAGCGCGGCCGCAGCGTAGGCGCCGAATCCGAACAGCGCCATGCCGCCGGCGAGACCGTCCGCGCCATCCATGAAGTTGTACAGATTGGTCAGCCAGACCATCCCGAAACCGACACCGGCAAGGAGCCACCATGGTGCGGCGGCCGGATAGACGACGATCAGCGCGACGACCGCGACAAGGTGCGCGGTGAACCGGACCCGCGCCGGCAACCCACGCCGATCGTCGAGCTGCGACAGCGCGGCCAGCCCCGTGGCGGCCACGGCAACCAGCCACATCGACGGCGCGAGCCACAGCATCGCGATCACGCACACAGGCACGATGCCCCAGCCGCCAACACGCGGCGTCGGCAGCGTGTGCAGCGAACGATCGTTCGGAATGTCGGTTGCGAGTCGCCAGGCCAGCCCGGTGGCGAGCAGCGTCCGCAGGACGAGCGTTGTGGCGACGGCGGCGGCCAGAGCCACCCCGGTCGCCATGAGCCACGTGATAATCGCGGGATGCATATTGTCTATTTCTGTTTGTCGCGCGAACGATACCACGCGGCGGTCGCTTCGAGGCCCTGCCGCGTCGTATGCGGTGGTTGCCAGTCAAGCACGCGCTTCATGCGGCCGGCATCGAGCTGCAGGCTGCCTGTCAGGCGATCAACGGCGGCGCTGCGGCCGGTCAGCCTGCCGAGCGCGAGCAGCACCGTGACGGGTACCGGGAACAGCCGCGCCGGCCGGCCGAGCACGTCGCCGACCATCCGCAGCAATCCGGCGACCGACGGCGCATCGTCGTCGGCGACATGAAAGCATTCGCCCGCGGCCCTCGGGTCGATTGCGCAACGCAGCAGCGCGTCCGCGAGATTGTCGACGTAAACGAGGCTGCGACGGGCGGCGATCGCGCCCAGCGGAAGCGGCAGTCCACGCGACACGACGTCCATCATCTTCAGGAAGTTCGCTCGCACGCCGGGGCCGTAGACGAGCGGTGGACGGACGATGACCACATCGACACCCGCGTGCAACCCGAATTGCGCGAGTGCCTGTTCCGCGCGCAATTTCGAACGTCCGTATGGATCCTCGGGCGCAGGCGTGACGTCTTCCGCGAGCGGTACACCGCGATCGCCCTCGGCGACCGCCTTGATGCTGCTGGCGAACACGAAACGGCGGGCGCCGTGCGCGTGCGCGGCCTCGGCCACGCGCAGCGTCCCCGCAACGTTGGTCGCCTCGAACGCGGCATCCGGATCGGGCGACTCGTCGCGCATCACGTGGACGCGCGCAGCCAGATGGATCACGCAATCTGCTTCGAGATCGGCCGGCCACGCGTCCACGAGCCCGGCGAAATCCGGTGCGTCATGTACCCATTCGCGCACCCCGGCGACACACCCGCCGGGACGGCGCACCAGCGCCGTGACCGTATGTCCTGCCGCGAGCGCCAGCCGGCAGACCGCGCGGCCGACGAAGCCGTTGGAGCCCGTCACGACGATGCGGGTCACCAGAGCCTCCAGCCGAAGCGATTGTAGAACTTGAACGCCGACGCCGCGAACATGCGGATGTGTGCGAAGCCCTTGCGTGACGCGCCGCCGCCGTGGTGAATCACGCGCGCCAGCGGCACATAGACGGTGCGCGCGCACTGGCCGGTCCGCAAGCTGAGATCGTAATCCTCAAAGTACAGGAAATAGCGCGGATCGAAGCCCTGCAGACGTGCGAGCACGTCGGTACGGAACAGCATGAAGCAGCCGCTGACGATCGGCGGATCCCACACGACGTCCGTTTCGTTGATGCTGTCGCGCATCTCGTAGCTGGCCAGCCTCCGCTCGAACGGCTGGCGCAGAGGCGACGGCAGGAAGCCCCTGACCAGGAGATCCATCAACGCCGGATAGCGGCGGCACAGATACTGGATCCGGCCCGAATCGTCGCCGATGCGCGGCGTCAGCAAGCCTGCTTCGGGATGCGTATCGAGAAAGTCGAGCGCCTGCACGAGCGCATCCGGCTCGAGGTCGATGTCGGGGTTCAGGATCAGGTGATAGCGACTACGCGCCGCTTCGATCGCGAGGTTGTGCCCGCGCCCGTAGCCCACGTTGCCGTGACCGGACAGCACGCCGTACCCGATGCTGGCCTGCTCGAACGCGGCACGATCCGCCGCGAGGTCCGGCAAGCCGCCGTTATCGACCACGCACACGCTGATCGCGCTGGCACCGCGCACGGTCCGGAGACGCGCACATGCCGCGCGGAGACTGGAGAACGTACGCGCGAGGAGCGCCTCGTCCGGGTGGTACGTCACGATGGAAATCGACAGGATTTCGTCGACGGAATGCGGAGCGTGATTGACTGCTTGCGGATGAGATGTCACGTGCTGACTATCGTTAACATTTGGCGCGAGGGGAATCCGTCAGTGTGCGCAGCGATGCCTGCGCACACAAACTGGATTGCCATTTGTAGCAATTATGCCGTGGCGGCGGGCGCCACGGGCGTCCTGGCCGGAAAAAGGGCCGCAATACAGGCGTGTGCGGCCCCGCCCCGGCCGGCTCCGAAACGCCAAATGCTTCTGTATATAATGCGTCACCTCGATACGCATCCGCCAGTTGCACCCTATGTTTGATATTTCGGTGATTCTCAACGCTCACAATGAGGGCGGCATCATCAACCGGACGCTCCGGTCCCTCGCTGAAGCGGCAGACTTCGCAAGAGCCCGCGGTATCACCCTGGAAATTGTCGTCGTCCTTGACAACCCGAACGAAGCGACCCGCTCTGTCATCGCGTCGGCCGACCTCTCCAGTTTCGACGGAGTCCAGACGATCGAGGTATCGAACCGCTCGCTGGGTCTTAGCAGAAACTCCGGTTGCGAGATCGCGCAAGGCGAATATTTCGCCACGGCCGATGCCGACGATCTCGTATCGTTCAACTTCTTCGTCGAAGCGCTGGCCGCGGCGAAGCAGTACGGCAACGATGCGCTACTGTTCCCGCAGTACCTGATCGCATTCGGTTCGATGTACTTCATTACCGAATATGGCGAAGCGGACCTGATGCCGTTCCTGCTCGCGGACATCCATCCGTACGTGTCGCGCGTGTTCTTCCACCGCTCGACGTTCGATCGCCTCAAGTATGTGCACTGCGATACGCAGCGCGGCCACGCATTCGAGGACTGGCACTTCAATTCGTGCGCGATCGCGCTCGGGATGAAGGCACACTACATCCCCGACACTGTTCTTTACTATCGCCAGCGCCAGCAGAGCATCATGGCTGCCGCGCGCAGCCTGAACGTCGAGCTCGAAACGCCGGATACCGACCTGTTCGACCCGGCCGTTTACCTGCGCGTGTTCGCGGACGACTACCGTGCGTACCGCGCCGGCGAACGCATGTTGCCACCGTGGTACGACGTCAAGCAGAAATTCCTCGGCAGCCGGCTGCTGTCGGACATGACGGAGGCTGCCAACCGGATCGACCCGGCTGTCGACACGCTGGCGCTGCGGCATGGCAGCCAGACGAGCGCGATGTGGTCGACACCCGAACCGTCGGCGGTCTACTACGAGATGTGCGAGGCCATTCGCGACGCCGGCCCGATCACGGACGTATTCCTGATCCCGTTCCTGCCCGCGGGCGGCGCGGAGCGCTACATCCTCGACGTGATGAACGGCCTGCTGGCATGCGGCGCGTCGAAGCGTATCCTCGTGGTTTCCGGCGAGCCGATGGAAAAGCACGCGTGGTTGTCGCGGCTGCCCGACGCGGCGATCTTCGTCGACGTCGCAGTGCTCGGCAAGAAGCTCGAGGACCGCCAGCGCGATCGTATCACCGCACGCCTGATTCGCGCCGCGGCGCCCGACGCCCGTCTGCACATTCGCGCATGCGTGTTTTCCCATCGCATGCTGAGCCGCCATTTCGCGCAGTTCAGCGGGCGCGACGTCACGTACTACCGGTTCTGCGACACGCGTGTCTACGAAGACAACGTATCAATCATCTCCGGCGGCGCGGTGGAGTTCCTGACGAACAACATCCAGCACATCACGCGGATCGTCACCGACAACGAACAAACGGTCGTCGACGACGAATTCATCTTCGGCGCCAGCGCGTCCCGCTGGAACAACCTCCCCGCGCTGCTGCACGGCGTCAAGGAACCGACGCTCCACGCGACGCCGCGTCGTCGCCTGCTGTGGGCGTCGCGGCTGGATGGCCAGAAGCGGCCGCAACTGGCCGTCGCACTGTCGAAGTACTTCGCGCGGAGCGGTTCCGGCATCACACTCGACCTGTACGGCGGCATCACGCCGGGGTTCGACGTCGACCTGGCCGACGCAAACTATAAGGGGCCGTTTTCGGCGTTTGCGGATCTTCCGCTACACGAATACGATGCGCTCGTCTATACGTCATGGTTCGATGGACTGCCGAACGTCATTCTCGAAGCGATGGGGTCGGGACTCCCGGTCATCGCACCGAACATCGGCGGTATCGGCGAAGCCGTGCTCGACGGCGAGACCGGCATCCTCATCGAGGCATCGAACGACCTCGACGAAGCTGTCGACGCGTATCGCGATGCCATCGAGCGCCTTTACGCCCAACCCGATTTGCTCGGAGCGCTGTCGAAGCGCGCGTCCGACTACGTTCACGACAAGCATGGCGACGCGCAGTACGTCGCGAACATTCAGCGAATATTCGGTATGAATGCCTCCCATCACGAATCCCACGAGCCCGCACCGGCATCCGCCGGCCAGACCGCCGCATCCGCGGAAAACCAGGAAGAACTGCGTCGCTTGAGGCGGGAACTCGCGGACGCACGCGCGAAGCTGCTCGTCCACGCACGTGAAGCCGACGTCCTCAGGAGCGAGTCGGTCGAACTGCGGCAATACGCGAACCAGTGGGTCGCGTTTCAGCGCGCCCGCATTTTCATCATCTATCGCGCGTATCTTCGCCTGCACCGGATTCCCGTGCTGGGCCCGCTGCTGCGGGCGATCATGCGGCCGTTTACCGGGAGGAAGTAACTGTGGCACGGCACCGGCCGACGGGCAAACCGTCAGGCCGAGCGCGCGTGCAACGCGCGCTCCACACTCCGGTCAGTCGTGCTGCGCCCGCCCGTACGCCACCATCACGCCGGGCTCTACATACCCGAGCAGACCCGCGTAGGTTTCGGCACTCGTCCACACGATGCGATCGAAGTACGAATTGAATTCCCGCAGGAAATTGAGCACCGGTAGCGGCGCGTCCACTGCGACGACCATCTCGCATCGCCGCCCCTGCCGCCACACTTCCTTCAGTTGTTCGATCGACGGTATCGACTTCGCGTCGCTCGAAAAACGCGTGACCGGCCCGGTTCGGTCGCGTCCTTCGCAAAGCCACCTGCCGGCAAACTGCCGCCGGACGATATTGGTCCGCTTGAACTGGCCAACGCTGTCCGACGAGGTAACGGAGCGCGTATGAATCCGGTGCCGATAGAGTGGTTCATGCAGATACCGGAAATTGCCGAACTCCGCGATCTTCAGCGCCAGCTCCCAGTCCTGGATGCCTGAATAGGCATCGACCGATCCGCCCGCCTGCAGATACGCGCTGCGCCGAATCACCTTCAGGTGCGACGCTACCATGCCGTCGAGCAGGTCGCCCCTGATGCTCGCGTCGTTCCGGAACGCGATGCCGGGATAACCGCCATAGTCCGCACGCCGGATTTCGTCGCCACTTTCGTCGATGTCGAACCGGTCGGTGAACAGGTAATCGCACGGCTGCCCCTGCGCCAGTACCTGTGCGACGCGGGACAGCGCGCCGGGCGCCAGCGCGTCGTCGCAATCGACGAATGCAACATATTCTCCAGCCGCCTGTTCGACTGCTTCGTTCTGCGTGCGCGAAATACCCCTGTTTTCGCCGTTGAGGACGATTCGCACGTTCGGATGACTGCCCTGCAACGCATGCAGCAGTGAGGTCGTGCGTGCATCGGGAGAACAGTCGTCGACACAGATGATCTCGAATGCGACGTCCTGCTGCTCGATCACGGACAGTAGGCAGCCGTCGATGTAGTCGAAGTGGTTGTATGCCGGGATCACGACGCTGATCAGCGGTGTCGCCGACACTGGCATTTTCGCGATGGCGGCCTGCAGGCGCGCCAGCTTCCGCGCAAGCAGATCCGCGGGAGCGGCCGGCGACGTGGCAGCCCCCGATCCGGTTTCATGCGCATGGCCGCGCAACTGTGCGATTTCCTCGACGTACGCCGGGTGCTTTCGATAGAAACTCTCGAACCAGTCGACCGCAGACTCAAAAAACGCCGGTTCGCGGGCGGACACCATCGCGTCGATCTTGGCCGCAGCATGCAGCCAGCTCTTGCCCATCTTCACGTACGACCGGCGCATGCTTTGCGCATGCTGCCGGTAAATCGCATTGTGCGCGTTGAGGTACGCCATGCGCGCGCCGCGCGCGCTCAGGCCGCACCAGAACAGCCAATCTTCCTTCGCGCGCGCGGACGTGTCGAACGGCGCGTCCATCAGCACCGTTCGGCGAAACAGCGCACAGTGGATCGGAATCGCGAAGCCGCGCTCCCATTTGTACAGAAAATCGGACAGGCTGAGCGACGAGTGCGCGATCGCTTCGTCGTTTTTCGAGAAGACCGAGCGTGTATCGTCGCACAACAGGAAGTTGGACACCGATACGTCAAGTGCATTGGCGACCTGGAAATGCGCAACCTGCAGGTCGAGCTTCGGCGGAACGACGATGTCGTCTGCATCCAGCAACTGCACGAATTCGCCCGTCGCGGCAGCGATACCCGTGTTGCGCGCGCCCGAAAGGCCCGCGTTCTGCTGCGAAATCACCCGCACCATGGGCGACAGCGCTTCGGCTGCACGCAGATGGCTATCGGTCCTGGGTGCCGTGCTACCGTCATCGACAACGATGATCTCCAGCGGCCCGCGATACGCATCGAGCACCGACGAGATCGATTCATTCAGATACTGCGCCTGATTGAAACAGGGGATTACCACCGATACGAGCGGCAACGACGAATCTCGCGAGTCGTCAGCGCCCGATTCTTTCCGGTCAGCTCCCATAACCTTCCAACTCCTTGACATGCTCGACGAACCGCTGCCACGTATGGCGCCCGTCGATCAGCTCGACGAGCGCGCGGGCGCGCGCTTCGGCTTCCTGCGAATTCGAAATGACCAACTCCATCGCCGCGCGATAATCCACGACCTCCGGCTTCTCCGACAGCGGATATCCGGTCGAATCGGATATCAGTTCGCCAACACCACCCACCGACGGCGCGATGATCGGCATGCCCAGCGCCCCGATCTCGAGCAGGATGTTCGGCATGCCTTCCCACTTCGACGTGAAGATGAAACCCGTGTACGCTCGTTCGCGCACGAGTTCTTCCGGGGACGTGAACGGCCCCATCAGATGCAGATTCGCGAGATCGGGGAGTTGCTCGCTGACGTTCACAACCGCTTGGCCATAGACGTAGAAATCAATATGCGGGCATGCCCGCACGAGCGCCAACAGCAGGTCGACACGTTTCTCCTTGTCGAGCCGCCCGGCCCACAGAAATGCCGGGCGCTGCCCCGCCAGATCCTGCCCGCGGCTCGCGATGCGCGCTAACGCGCGCGTCTTCCAGCCGTCGGTCGCCATGCGGCTGGGGTTGTACACGGCACGCAGCTTGTCACCCTGCTGCCCGAGGTTGTATTCGGCGCGCGCATCGGTCACGAAGCGCTGGTTGTCGGACAGCAGCGCGGTCAGCGCCGGCAGCCCCGGCTGAAGGAAATAAGCGGCGTAGCCGATCTTGCTCTTGCCGTCCTCGGCGAACTGGAACGCAAAAATACTGGCGAACAGACGCGTGATTTCCTTGAGCAGGCTTCCCTGCGAGATGACCGCGTTCCACGCGACTTCGCTATTGATGTTGTGGAACACGGCGGGCCGGATTGCCAGCAGCATGTCGTACAGGAGCGCCTGCTTCAGCGCGTACGAATCGTCGTCGGTGAAATCGCGCAGAACGACTACATGCACGCCATCGATCCGCGCGACACGCTCGTCGACCAGGTCGCGATCGGCGACGACGATCAGGACCTGACGATCGGGATGGATCTCGCGCAGCGCTCTGGAGAAATTGAGCGCGACATGCTCTGCGCCCCCCGTTCCGAGAAACGGCACCGCAATGACGTGGCTGACGTTTCGCACGCCCCGCTGCGCGAGGTCGAGCAGCAGGTGCTGCAGGCGCGATTCGCGAGCGTGATCGAGCAACTTTTCGTGCCGGACCGCCGAGCGCAACGCCTGACGAATCGACTTGCCTTGACGCAACGACGTGATAACCGGCGAAATGGCCTTGCGAACGCGCCACTTCGCCTCCTGGCTCACCGGCAGGCGATGGTAGACGCGTTGGGCAAAATACAGAAGATGCTGGTATCGCGGCATGGTTAGATATCTTCAATCATTCGCTGGTGCATGGACTATCGGCTCAAGCGCCGGTACAGATTATCCGCCTTGCCCCAGATGGTTCCCCTGACACGATCGAGTTCCGTCTGCGCGTCGGCCAGACTGGCGGTGAGCCGCTCTTCCCGCTCGGCCGCGGCGCGCAGCGCCGCTTTCGCGTGTTCGAGTTCCGTGGCAATTTGCTCGCGCTCGGTACGCGCCTGATCCAGTTCGGCAAGCGCGCGGTCACGTTCGCCGCGAATCATCAGTTGAAACGTCGCGGCGTCTTCGGGCGCATGCGCTGAACCAGCGTACTCGCCCTCTAGCCGCGACAGGCGCTCTCGAACGGCGGCAAAAGCTTGCGGCGACCAGCCAGATGCGAGTCTCGTCACGAACGCGGTCAGTTCGCTGTTGAAGAACAGATGCGGCGGAATCCTGAACGTGTCCTCATGACGGTCGTACACGCGCAGCATCTCGATCAGTTCCAGAAACCGCCGCCAGTCGCCGTCGATTTCGAAGAAGCGCCCGACGAACGACTCCATGCTCTTGCGCAGCAAGTCGAAGCGCTCGATCCGCGCGAGGTAAGGATGCACGACACCGCCGGAGATGTCCGCATACTCCCACATCAGCGCATCGCGATTGCGGTGCGTGATGTTGCCGCCATGCGCACGGTAAAGCAGAAGTGCGTCTTTCATCACATGAAATCGTGCACCGCCGGCGAGCGAACGCAACCAGAAATCCCAGTCCGGCGAGTAAGTCAGATCCTCCCGAAAAAAACCGATTCGATCGTGCATGGACTTCCTGACCAGCACGGTCGAATGGCACAGGTGGTTTTCCCACACCCAGCTGTCGGGCGCATTGAGGTCGAGATCCTGATTGAACCACGGCGCATAAAAGCATTTGTCGACGTCGACCGGCTGGCTCGACGCATCGATTTCCGCCATGAAGCTGCCGCAGATGTCGACATCCGGATGGGTGTCCATGAACGCGACCTGCGCCGCCAGCTTCTCGGGCACGAACACGTCATCGGAATCCAGGCTCGCGATGAATTCACCGGATGCGAGACGCAGCGCCGTGTTGTACGCCGCGCACGCGCCCTGATTCCGCTCCTGACGCACCGCGCGAATCCGCGGGTCGTCGAACTGCTGGATGACCTCCCAGGAATCGTCGGTCGAGCAGTCGTCGACTATGATCAGCTCCCATGACGCGTACGTCTGGGACAGTACCGACCGAATCGTCTCCCCGATGAATCTGCCGTAGTTGTAAGACGTCGTGAGAATGCTGACACGCGGCCGCGATTCCCCGGTCGAATAATTATTGTTTGCCATTGCAGATGTATTGAATGATGTCGACGATGCGATTCGCGCCGTCCTCCCCGAGTTCGCCGTACAGCGGCAGCGCCAGCACTTCGCGGGACACGCGCGTCGCAACCGGCAGGCGGCCGGGATCAGCGCTCGGCAGGGCGCGATAGCAATTGTGCTCGCTGCAAAGCGGGTAGAAATAGCGCCGCGAAATCACGTTGAACTGCTTCAGCGTGTCGTACAGTTGGTCGCGCGACACGCCGCATGCCTGCGGATTCACGCGCACGATGAAGTACTGCATGCTATGGCCGACGTTCGGCGGCAGCCGGAAGCACGTGATGCCGGGAATCTCGTCCAGGCGGCTCAGATAGACCTGTGCCACGCGCTGCCGCGCGGCGTGCTCTGCATCGTAATGGGCGAGATTGACGAGCCCCAGTGCCGCCTGCACTTCGTTCATCTTGCCGTTGGTACCCGGCATGATGACTTCGGTTTCGTTCAAGATTCCGAAATTTTTCAGCAAATCGACGCGCCGCTTCGTCGCTTCGTCCGCCATCGCCAGCCCACCGCCCTCGGCGGAGTGAAACAGCTTCGTCGCATGGAAGCTGTACATCGTCGCGTCGCCGAACTCGGCGACCGGCTTGCCGTCGATTTCCGTACCGAATGCGTGCGCGCCGTCGTAGAGCACCTTGACGCCATACTGCTCGCGGATGCGCTCGAACGCCTTCACGTCGCACGGCATCCCGTACACGTGCACGCCGAGCACGCCCGTCGTGCGCGGCGTGATCAGCGCTTCGGCCACGGCCGGATCGATGGTCAGCGTATCCTCGTCGATATCGCAGAACACCGGCGTCACGTTGTTCCAGTGCAGCACATGCGGCGTTGCGGGAAACGTGAACGGGGTCGTGATGACCTCACCGGCGAGCCGCAGCGCCTGGCAGGCGACGAGCAGCGCACTCGTCCCATTGTTGAACAGCGAGAAGTGGCGGGCGCCGAGCCGCTTCGCGAGCGCTGCCTCCAGCGCGACGTGCTTCGCACCGCCGTTGGTCAGCCACGCGCTGTCCCAGATGTCTTCCAGTTGCGATGTAAATTCGCCGAGCGGCGGCAACATCGGTCTCGTCACATAGATCGGATTGGCGAAACCATCCGGCTTCTGTCTCATAGGGCGCTCCTGATTGATTCCTCGTGCGAATCCGCACGCCGGCCCCGGCGCCGGATCCACTGCCGGCCAACGCTGCGTCAGGCCACCGTCTTCGACAACAGACGCGTCTGAACCTTGTTGTCGAAATGCACGGCGCCATACAGCGGCAGGTAGGTGCCGCGCGAGACATTGAACTGCACGGCGATCGGCACATGATCGCACGTGTCGACCTGGCCGATGCTCAGGTCAGTCGGCACCGAAGTCGCCGCACTGATACTGTAGTCACCTCCGCGCAGCGATACCTTGAACGTCCAGTCGACCACGTGGACTTCACCCGCGTGCAGGTCGTACAAATGCGCATGTTCGAGACCGGTGTCCGAGTACGCGATATCGAACCCGTTCTTGTCGCGCAGGTGATAGCCGAAAGCGAGCAGCGGCAGATCCTCCTCGATGCTCACGACCATTCTCAGCGTCACGGTGTCGCCGTACGTGACCTGGCGTGTCGCGCGGCCCTGTTCGTTCAGCAATTGCACGTTGACGAAGCTCGCGCGTCCATTACGGATCCGCTGGAACGCCGCCTGTTTCTGGAACTCGTCCGCACCATCGTTGAGGTCAGCATCGAGCTCGGCGATCTGCGCCGCGGGTGCATCGGCGTCCTCGATCACGTGCTGCTTCTTGCGGACGTAGGACGAGTAATACGACTCGATCACGTGGTCCGTCGAACCGACGGCCAGCATGTTGCCGTGATCGAGCAGGATCGCCCGGTCGCACAGCGCCTTCACCGAGCCCGGATCGTGGCTGACGAACAGCAGCGTCGTGCCGCGATCCATCAGCTTCTTCATCACTGCCATGCACTTCGCCTGAAACAGCGCGTCGCCGACCGACAGCGCTTCATCGACGATCAGGATGTCCGGGTTGACGTGGATCGCGACCGAGAACGCCAGACGCACGTACATACCCGACGAATAGGTTTTCAACGGCTGGTTGACGAAATCACCGATCTCGGAGAAATCGACGATCGCCGGATATTTCTCTTCCAGTTCCTCCTCGCTCATCCCAAGAATCTGGCCGTACAGCATCACGTTCTCGCGACCGGTGAATTCGGGGTTGAAGCCCGACCCGAGTTCGAGCAGCGCGGCGACCTTGCCGTTCGTTTCGACGTTGCCGGCGCTCGGCGCGAGCGTCCCCGAGATCACCTGGAGCAGCGTGGACTTTCCGGAGCCGTTGTGACCGACGATTCCGACCGTTTCGCCCCGTGCGATGTCGAACGAAATGTCACGTAGCGCCCAGAACTCGCGGTAATACTGCTTGCGGGAGCCGAACAACATCTGCAACAGGCGGGCCCGCGGGCTATCGTAAATATGAAAGACCTTGCTCAAATCCTTCACGCTGACTGCGAGATCAGAGGACATCTGCGAATCCTTTCCTCGTGCGATTAAACCATTGGTAGCCCAGCGCCGCGACACCGATACTGACGACCATCATCAACAACACACCGGTCCAGCTTGGCACGGTCCCAAAGATCACGACGTTTCGGCTTTGCTCGATGACGAACGCGAGCGGATTCATGCCGACGATACGCTGGTAATGGGCCGGCAGCGAGCTCACCGGATAGAACACCGGCGTGAGGAACATCAGCACCGTCGTCACGAGCCCGATCGACTGGCCGATGTCCTGGATGAATACGCCCAGCGAAGCGAGGAACCAGCAAACGCCGAGGGTAAACAGGATGAACGGCAACACGATCAGCGGGAAATACAGGATCGTCGCATGCACGGGAAAACCCAGCACGACCATCGCGAGCACCAGCACGCAAAAGCTGATCCCGGCATGGAACAACGCGACGAGCAGCGCGACGACCGGCAGCACCTCGAGCGGAAACACGACCTTCTTCACGTAGTTCGCGTTACTGATGATGAGCGACGGCGCACGGTTCACCGCTTCCGAAAACACCTGAAACATGATCATCCCGACGAACAGCACGACGGCGAATTCGGTCTTCGAATCGGAGCCGGTGTTCCAGCGCGCCTTGAAGATCACGCTGAACACGAACGTGTAGACGGTCAGCAGCAGCAGCGGGTTGAAGAACGACCAGAGCAGGCCGAGCACCGAGCCGCGATACCGGCCGACCACCTCGCGGCGCGCCATTTGGAGAATCAGGCGGCGATGCCGCCAGATAGGAAGTGATGGTTGGATGAGTTCCCGCATGACAATCTCTAGCTAAGCCATACCGCATAAACGACGCGGCATGAATTGTGATGTGCGCCGCCCGAACCGGGCGGCATCAGGCATCGAACAGTTCCGCGAGGACGAGCGCAAGCCCGTCCGACCACTGCGGTCGATGCAATCCGAAACGCTCGTCGAACCGCGTGTTGTCGAGCACCGAAAAGGTCGGACGCGCGGTCTTCGCCGGATACTCGGCCGCAGGAATCGGCTTCACCTCCCGGATCGCCAGATCGATCTGTGGGGACAGTCTTCTGGCGCCGGCAAAAATGGCTTTGGCGAACGCGTGCCAGGTCGTCTCGCCCTGCGCCGTCATGTGGTACAGGCCGCTCGTGAACGATCCCGCCCGACGCTCGGCAAGCGCTTTTGCCGCAGCGTGCGCGGTCAGATCGGCGATCATGCGCGCGCTCGTCGGCGCGCCGAACTGATCGCTAACGACGGACAGCGCCTCGCGATTCGCACCCAGCCGGAGCATCGTGCGCAGGAAATTCTGCCCGCGCGAGGCGTACACCCATGACGTACGGAACACGAGCCAGTCTCCGCCGGCATCGGCAATGGCCTGTTCGCCTGCCAACTTGCTCGCGCCGTAGACGTTCAGCGGGCACACCGCGTCGCTTTCGACATACGGTGTCCGCTTGCTTCCGTCGAACACATAGTCAGTCGAGAAATGGATCAGCAATGCGCCGCGCTCGCGTGCCGCCTGCGCGAGCGCGCCCACCGCATCGCGATTGACCGCGAAAGCGGCTTCGGGCTCGTCCTCGGCACGATCCACAGCCGTATAGGCGGCCGCATTGACCACGAGATCGGGCGCGAGCGTGTCGACGTATGCGTCGACGGCAGCCGCGTCGCCGAGATCGACGACGTGGCGAGTCGCTGCGACCACCTCACCCAGCGGCTGCAGCGCGCGGACGAGCTCCCACCCGACCTGCCCGTTCGCCCCGGTCACGAGAATCCTCATGCGTAGGTCTCCAGATCCGCCAAAACGGTACCGGCGAGATCTTTCGGCGCGACCACCGGATCCCGGTCGAGCGGCCAGTCGATGGCGACCTGCGCATCATTCCACAGCAGCACGCGTTCGAATTCGGGGTACCAGAAATCGGTCGTCTTGTACTGAAACGTCGCTGTCTCGGACATCACCAGGAAGCCGTGCGCGAATCCGGCTGGCACCCACATCTGAAGGTGGTTTTCCGCGGACAGTACGCTGCCGACCCATTTTCCGAACGTCGGCGACGAACGGCGCAGGTCGACGGCAACGTCGAAAACTTCGCCTTCGACGACGCGGACCAGCTTGCCCTGCGCATGGCTGATCTGATAGTGCATCCCGCGAAGCACCGATTTACCGGAGCGCGACTCGTTGTCCTGAACGAACTCGACATCCGCAACCTGCTCTCGGAATTCCCGCTGATTGAAGCTCTCGAAGAAGTACCCGCGAGCATCGCCGAAGACCTTCGGCTCGATCAGCTTGACGTCTGGAATTGCCGTGGAAGTTACCGTGATTGCCATAGGATCTTGTCCGTCAGTAGGTTCTTCAGATATTGCCCGTACCCGTTCTTGGCAAGCGGCGCGGCAAGTTCCAAGAGGCGCTCGGCGTCGATCCAGCCCAGTCGGTATGCAATTTCCTCCGGACACGCGACCACGAGGCCCTGGCGCTTCTGCAAGGTCGCAATGAATGCCGCAGCCTCCATCAGCGAATCGTGCGTGCCCGTATCGAGCCACGCATAACCGCGCCCCATGATCTCCACCTGCAGCTTGCCCGCCGCGAGATAACGGGAATTGACGTCGGTGATTTCGAGTTCGCCGCGCGCCGACGGCTTGATGTCGGCCGCAATGTCGCACACATCGTTGTCGTAGAAATACAGACCGGTCACGGCGTAGCGCGAGCGCGGCTGAAGCGGCTTTTCCTCGATCGACAGCGCGCGCATCTGGTCGTCGAATTCGACGATGCCGTAACGCTCCGGGTCCTGCACATGATAGGCAAACACGGTGGCGCTTTCGGCGCGCGCGTTGGCCGCGAGCAACTGCTTGGCGAGATCGTTGCCGTGGAAGATGTTATCGCCGAGCACGAGCGCGCTCGGATCGTTGCCGATGAAGTCCCGCCCAATGATGAACGCCTGCGCGAGCCCGTCCGGCGACGGCTGGACCGCGTACTGCAGGTTCATACCCCACTTCGAGCCATCGCCCAGCAACGCCTGGAAGCGCGGCGTGTCCGCTGGCGTCGAAATGACCAGCACGTCGCGAATGCCCGCGAGCATCAGCGTCGAAAGCGGGTAGTAAATCATCGGCTTGTCGTACACCGGGAGCAACTGCTTCGACACCGAGTAGGTAATCGGATACAGTCGCGTGCCCGAGCCGCCGGCGAGGATTATGCCTTTGCGTGCCATCGATCAAGCCCTCACGTGCGTTGCGCGTAATTGGTTTCGACCCACCTGCGGTAATCGCCCGACGCGACTTCGTCCACCCATGGCTGGTTCTCGAGGTACCAGCGTACGGTCTTCGCGAGCCCCGTCTCGAACGTCTCCGCGGGCTTCCAGCCGAGCTCGCGCTCGAGCTTGCGCGCATCGATCGCGTAACGGCGGTCGTGGCCCGGGCGGTCCTTCACATAGGTGATCTGCTCGCGATACGAACCCGCCGCCTTCGGCCGCGCCGCGTCGAGCAGATCGCACAGCGTATGCACGACATCGAGATTCTTCTTCTCGTTCCAGCCGCCGATGTTGTACGTCTCGCCCGGCACGCCGCGCGCAAGCACTTCGCGGATCGCGCTGCAGTGGTCGCCGACGTACAGCCAGTCGCGCACGTTCTGGCCATCGCCGTAGACCGGCAACGGCTTGCCCGCGAGTGCATTCGCGATCATCAGCGGAATCAGCTTCTCCGGAAACTGATACGGGCCGTAATTGTTCGAGCAGTTCGTCGTGAGTGTCGGCAGGCCATACGTATGGTGATACGCACGCACCAGATGATCGGAACCAGCCTTCGTCGCCGAATAGGGGCTGTTCGGTGCGTACGGAGTCGTCTCCGAGAATTGCGGATCGGTCGCTGACAGCGATCCGAACACCTCGTCGGTCGACACGTGCAAGAAGCGGAATTCCACCTTCTCCACGTCGCTCAACCCGTTCCAGTGCGTGCGTGCCGCCTCGAGCAACGTGAACGTGCCGACGACGTTGGTCTGCACGAAATCGGCCGGCCCGTGGATCGAGCGGTCGACGTGGCTTTCAGCGGCAAAGTGGATCACGGCCCGCGGCTTGTACTCGGCGAACAGCGCATCAAGTGCTGCGCGATCGCAAATGTCGACCCGGGCGAACACATGATCCGGGCTTCCGTCCAGGGGTGCCAGCGTCCGCAGGTTGCCTGCATAGGTCAGCTTGTCGACATTGAGCACGGCCTCACCAGAAGCAGCCATCCAGTCGAGTACGAAATTGGCACCGATAAAACCCGCGCCGCCGGTAACCAGGATCATGAAGCTTCCTCTAGTAATAGTGTGCGGCGCGCCTGGCAGGCGCTCGTCGCACTTCTTGTCATGTCACAGTGGCCAAGTCTCGGCCGATCAGGCCCGGCATTTTAACCGGTCGCCATGACCGGCAAAGTCACGAGATGTTAATTTCGGAGCGAAAATGTCAATTATAGGAATCCAGTCGACGTCAATTCCACGCTGCTAACAACTTGATACAGCGCCCCGGCCCTTTGCGTCACGAAAAATCGCATGCCTCACGGACGGCCCGATGCGGAACGACCTTTGCATTACGCCTGTGTTTATGCGACTTTTTTCTCAGTTCACCCGATTCCTCACGATCCGACCCTCATGCATTCGACCCCCATCGCCATCGGCGACATCCAGGGCTGTCATTCCGCTCTCCAGTCGCTGCTCGACAAGCTGTCCCCACCTGCCGACACTCCGCTCTGGATCGCCGGCGACGTCGTCAACCGCGGGCCCGGCTCCCTCGCCGCCCTGCGCGCCGTTGTCGACCTCGGCCCGCGCGCGACCGTCGTGCTCGGCAATCACGACCTCCACCTGCTTGCGGTCTCCGCCGGCCTGCGCACCGAGCGCCCGGGCGACACCATCGGCGAAATCCTCGACGCCCCCGACGCCGACGCGCTGCTCGACTGGGTCCGCCACCGCCCGTTCGTGCATGCGGAAAACGGAATGCTGCTCGTGCATGCGGGCGTGCTGCCGCAGTGGGACACCACGCTGGTGCTCGAACTCGCCGACGAACTCGAGCGCGCGCTGCGCGCGCCCGACTGGCGCGACACGCTGCAGCAGTTGTACGGCAACGAGCCGAATCAATGGAGTCCCGACCTGAAGAAACGCGACCGGATGCGCGTCGCGTTCAACGCATTCACGCGCGTGCGCTTCTGCACGCCCGACGGCGCGATGGAATTCAAGGCGAACGGCGGCCTCGACAGCGCGCCGCCCGGCTACCTGCCGTGGTTCGACGTACCGGGGCGCCGCACGGAGGACGTGACGGTCGTGTTCGGACACTGGGCCGCGCTCGGCCTGATGCTGCGCGAGAACGTCGTCGCGCTCGATTCGGGATGTGTATGGGGTAACCAGCTGTCGGCCGTGCGGCTGACGGCCGATCCGGCGCAGCGCACGGTCACGCAGGTGCAGTGCGAAGCGTGCCGCTCACCGGGCGGAGAGTGACGAAAGACTGATTCGCGGGGCCGGACGTGGGTCGGCCCCGACGCGTCAGCCCTCTCGCCCCGGCACGGGCGCGTCGGCCGCCTCGTTGCGCGCCGCACCGGTGCCGACCTCGGTCGCCGGATACGCATGCTTCGCCAGTTCCGCGAGCGACTCGGCCGACGGCTTGCCGACCCTCTCCTGCAGCGTCGCGAGCGCGGCCGCGATCGCATCGCGCGCCGCGGCGGACGTCGCCCGCCGGTCGCCGCCCGGCGCGATCGGCTCGCACACGTAAAGATGCGCGACGATCGGGCCGCCGCGCAACACCATGTCGAGCGACTTGCCGAGCGCCAGCTCGCCCGTGTAGGCCGGCGCGACCGACTGCCGCCGCTGCGCGTCCTCGTACATCAGGCAGATCGGCTGCACCGCGCAGCCCGCCGATACCGCGGCCTGGAACAGGTTTGCATGGAACGGCAGCAGTTCCTGCCCGTCCGTCGTCGTGCCTTCCGGAAACACGCACATCAGCCCGCCGTTGCGCAGGCGCTCGGCCATTTCGTGCATGACCCGCATCGCCTCGGTGCGCTTCTCGCGCTGCAGGAACACGGTGTCGAGCTTCTCGGCGAGCCAGCCGACGACCGGCCATTGCCGCACCTCGGCCTTCGACACGAACGGCGTCGGCCGCCACGCGTTGATCGTGTAGATGTCGAGCCAGGACACGTGGTTGCCGACCACGAGCGCGCTCGCATCGAGCCGCGCGCCGTCGTTATGGACGACGAGGCGCATCCCGCAGATCCGCAGCAGCTTGAGCGACCAGCGGCGCGTCATCTCGGCACGCCGCGCGGGCGTGACGTGCGAAAAACGCAGCGCGACGATCGCCATGCCGCGCAACAGGTGAAAGACGAGACGCAGCTTGCGAAGGGCAATCATGGCGAAGGTCCGGCGTGGTTCAGGGGCGCTCGAACGCGATCTGTCCGGCGACGAGCGTCGTGCGCACGCAGGCGGGCAGTTCGTAGCCGAGGAACGGCGAGTTGTGGCCCTGGCTCTTCAGCGCACGCGGCTCGACGCGCCAGTGTGCGCGCGGGTCGAACACGCACAGGTCGGCCGCGCCGCCTTCGGCGAGGCGGCCGGCCGGCAGCTGCAGCACGTCGGCCGGCGCCGACGTGATGCGGCGCAGCGCCTGCGCGAGCGGCGTACGCGTCTCGTCCGCCCACTTCAGCGTCAGCGACAGCAGCAGCTCGAGCCCCGTCGCGCCCGGCGTCGCTTCGCCGAACGGCAGCAGCTTCTCGTCGTCGTCGACCGGCGTGTGGTCGGAGCAGATCGCGTCGATCGTCCCGTCGGCGAGCGCCACGCGAATCGCTTCGCGATCGCGTTCGCTGCGCAGCGGCGGGTCGAGCCGGAACTGCGAATCGAAGTAGCCGATGTCGACATCGATCAGGTGCACGTGATTCACGCCGACGTCGCACGTCACGGGCAGCCCCTCGGCCTTCGCCGCGCGCACGAGTGAAAGGCCGGCCGCCGACGACAGCCGCGCGAGGTGCACGCGTGCGCCCGTCACGCGCATCAATTCGAAGATCGTGTGCAGCGCGATCGTCTCGGCCGCGACCGGCACGCCGGACAGCCCGAGCCGCGACGCAAGCGCGCCGCTCGCGGCAACGCCGCCACGGCCGATGAATGCGTCCTGCGGGCGCAGCCACGTGGTGTAGCCGTAGGTGCTCGCGTACTGCAGCGCACGCAGCAGCACCTGTGTGTCGCGCACCGGCACGTTGGCATGCGTGAAGCCGACGCAGCCGGACTCGGTCAGCGCGACCATCTCGGTGATCACTTCACCCTTGAGGCCGACCGTCAGCGCGCCGAGCGGATGCACGTTCGCCTGGTGGAGGTTGCGTGCGCGGAACTTGAGCATCTCGACGAGGCCCGGCTCGTCGAGCACGGGGTCGGTATCCGGCGGGCAAACGAGGGTCGTGACGCCGCCCGCGACGGCCGCGGCCATCTCGGACGCGAGCGTCGCCTTGTGCTCGTAGCCCGGCTCGCGCAGCCGCGCGCACAGGTCGACGAGGCCGGGCGCGACGATCAGGCCCGATGCGTCGATGGTCTTCCCGGCGTTGAAACCGGCCGGCGCGGCGGTGCCGGTGTCGGCAATCGCGGCGATTTTGCCGTCCGCGACGAAAACGTCGGCCTGCCGTTCGGTGCCGGCGACCGGGTCGATCAGCGTGCCGCCTTTGATATGAATCTTCATGCGCTGTCTGTGAATGCGTTGAATGCGTTGAGTGCCTGGATCAGGATGCGCGAAAGCGGGCTCAGTCGCTGTTGCCGGCGACGATGCCCATCACCGCCATCCGCACGGCGATGCCGAACGTGACCTGGTTGAGGATCACCGACTGCGGGCCGTCTGCGACCTGCGAGTCGATCTCGACGCCGCGGTTCATCGGGCCGGGGTGCATCACGATCGCGTCGGGCGCGGCGCGCGCGAGGCGCTCGGGCGTCAGGCCCCAGGTCTTGAAGTACTCCTGCGCCGACGGCAGCAGCGCGCCGCTCATGCGCTCGTTCTGCAGGCGCAGCATGATGATCACGTCGACGCCCTTCAGCCCTTCGTCGAGGTTGTGGAACACCTTCACGCCCATCTGCTCGAGGCCGCCCGGCAGCAGCGTGCGCGGGCCGATCGCGCGCACTTCCGGCACGCCGAGCGTGGTGAGCGCGTGGATGTCGGAGCGCGCGACGCGCGAATGCAGGATGTCGCCGACGATCGCCACGCGCAGCTTCGTGAAGTCGCGCTTGTAGTGACGGATCGTGTACATGTCGAGCAGGCCCTGCGTCGGGTGCGCATGACGGCCGTCGCCTGCGTTGATCACGTGAACGTGCGGTGCGCAGTGTTCGGCGATCAGGTACGGCGCGCCGCTCGACGCATGACGCACGACGAACAGGTCGGCATGCATCGCCGACAGGTTGTTGATCGTGTCGAGCAGCGATTCGCCCTTGCTCGTCGACGACGCATTGATGTTCAGGTTCAGCACGTCGGCCGACAGGCGCGTCGCGGCGATCTCGAAGGTCGTGCGGGTACGCGTCGAGTTCTCGAAGAACAGGTTGAACACGGACTTGCCGCGCAGCAGCGGCACCTTCTTCACTTCACGGTCCGTCACGCTGACGAACTGCTCGGCCGTATCGAGGATGTGATTGACGATCGAGCGCGGCAGGCCCTCGATCGACAGCAGGTGCTTCAGCTCGCCGTTTTTCGTGAGCTGCGGATTGCCCTTCAGGAAGCCGTAGCGGAACCGGTCGGGGCTCGCGGCCGCAGCGGGATTGCCGGTGCGGCCAGTGGTGTCGGTGGTCATGGTGTGCGTGATTCCAACTATGCAAACGGGCCGCGGTGCAAACCAGCGGCCCGGGATACGGTTCGCGTGCCGCTCAGGCGCCGTGCGCCTCGACGCGCAGCGTGAACTGCGCGTCGTCGCGCGCGAGCACGAGCGTCGCGCCGGCCGGCACGTCCAGCGTGCCGCCCGCGAAGCGCGCGGCGACCGGCAGCTCG
>NZ_ASSI01000133.1:0-26399 GCF_000466765.1 Burkholderia sp. AU4i
GTGAAGGCGGCCGTACGGTCGGCGCTGGCGTCGTCGCCAAGATCCTCGACTAAGATCGACGATCCGCGGGTCCTTCCGGGACCCGCGATCCCGCGGTATGCAGTTGTACCGTCGAAACCGGGTGTTCAGCTTGCGCTGGCACCCGGTTTTTCTTTATGGGGTGCCGCCACACACAGTGACAAACCCGCACCATCTCTCCGATTTTTCGTGTAGAATCGCGGGCTTAGCAGTGGAAGTACCGTTCGGAACCTGTCGCTTCGCTCCCCGCAGGCAGCAGGTTTCGCGTTCTTTTAGTGTCCGGCGGTGCAACATCGCCTCGCTCTTTTCAAGGAATCGTCATGCAGCAACAGAAAATCCGCATTCGCCTGAAGGCTTTCGACTATCGTCTGATCGATCAATCGGCTGCCGAAATCGTCGATACCGCGAAGCGGACTGGCGCAATCGTCCGTGGCCCGGTGCCGCTGCCGACGCGCATTCAGCGTTTTGACATCCTGCGTTCGCCGCACGTCAACAAGACGTCGCGCGATCAGCTCGAAATCCGTACCCACCAGCGCCTGATGGACATCGTCGATCCGACCGACAAGACGGTTGACGCGCTGATGAAGCTCGACCTGCCGGCTGGCGTCGACGTGGAAATCAAGCTGCAGTAAGGCTTTCGGCGCCTTCCGGCTTGCCGGGTGGCGCTAAGTCTTTGTATTGCTTGCGGAAATCGAGAAGTCGGGCTATACTGCTTGGCTTTTCGCGTATTCGCGTAAAAAAGTTGGGCCTTGCGTGCCCGGCATTTTGTAAATCAGCCCCGACCAATCGCAGTCGGGAATGGAGAAAATGATGAGCCTTGGACTCGTAGGTCGCAAGGTTGGCATGACCCGTATCTTCACGGCTGAAGGGGATTCGATTCCCGTCACCGTGCTGGACGTGTCGGACAACCGCGTGACGCAGATCAAGACTGTTGAAACCGACGGCTACACGGCCGTGCAGGTTGCATTCGGCTCCCGTCGTGCATCGCGCGTGACGAAGCCGCTGGCAGGTCATCTCGCCAAAGCCGGTGTCGAAGCCGGTGAAATCCTCAAGGAATTCCGCATTGACGCGGCCAAGGCAGCTGAGCTGTCGAATGGCGCCGTGGTCGGTGCTGATCTTTTCGAAGTGGGCCAGAAGGTCGACGTGCAAGGCGTGTCGATCGGTAAGGGCTACGCCGGTACGATCAAGCGTTACAACTTCTCCTCCGGCCGTGCGACGCACGGTAACTCGCGCTCGCACAACGTGCCGGGCTCGATCGGTATGGCGCAGGATCCGGGTCGTGTTTTCCCGGGTAAACGCATGACGGGTCACATGGGTGACGTGACGGTGACGGTGCAGAACCTCGAAATCGCTCGTATCGACGCAGAGCGCAAGCTGCTGCTCGTGAAGGGTGCGATTCCGGGCGCGAAGGGCGGCAAGGTCTTCGTGACGCCGGCCGTCAAGACCAAGGGGGCGAAATAATGGAACTCAAGCTCCTGAACGAAAATGGTCAGGAAGGTGCAGTGGTCAACGCATCGGACGTCGTGTTCGGTCGTGACTACAACGAAGCGCTGATCCACCAGGTCGTCGTCGCTTACCAGGCGAATGCTCGCCAGGGTAACCGCGCACAGAAGGACCGTGAGCAAGTCAAGCACACGACCAAGAAGCCGTGGCGCCAGAAGGGTACGGGCCGTGCTCGTGCCGGTATGTCGTCGAGCCCGCTGTGGCGTGGCGGTGGTCGTATCTTCCCGAATTCGCCGGAAGAAAACTTCTCGCACAAGGTCAACAAGAAGATGCATCGCGCAGGTCTCTGCTCGATCTTCTCGCAGCTGGCCCGTGAAGGCCGTCTGTCGGTCGTCGAGGACATCATCCTCGAAGCGCCGAAGACCAAGCTGCTGGCCGACAAATTCAAGACCATGGGTCTCGACTCCGTGCTGATCATCACCGACACGGTCGACGAGAACCTGTACCTGGCTTCGCGCAACCTGCCGCACGTGGCGATTGTCGAGCCGCGCTACGCTGACCCGCTGTCGCTGATCTACTTCAAGAAAGTGCTGGTCACGAAGGCTGCGGTCGCCCAGATCGAGGAGTTGCTGTCATGAGCGAGATTCGCAAGAACGATCATCGTTTGATGCAGGTCCTGCTCGCACCGGTGATCTCGGAAAAGGCGACGCTGGTTGCCGACAAGAACGAGCAAGTCGTGTTCGAAGTCGCACCGGATGCCACGAAGCAGGAAGTGAAGGCGGCTGTCGAGCTGCTGTTCAAGGTTGAAGTTGATTCGGTCAACGTGCTGGTTCAGAAGGGCAAGCAAAAGCGCTTCGGCCGTTCGATGGGCCGCCGCAAGGACGTGAAGAAGGCGTACGTTTGCCTGAAGCCCGGCCAGGAAATCAACTTTGAAGCGGAGGCCAAGTAATCATGGCAATCGTTAAAGTTAAGCCGACATCGCCGGGTCGCCGCGCGATGGTCAAGGTGGTCAACAAGAACCTGCACCAAGGCAAGCCGTTCGCGGCACTGCTCGACTCGCAGAGCTCGACCGCCGGCCGTAACAACAATGGCCGTATCACCACGCGTCACAAGGGTGGTGGTCACAAGCAACACTATCGTATCGTCGATTTCCGTCGCACGAAGGATGGCATCCCGGCAAAGGTCGAGCGTCTCGAGTACGACCCGAACCGTAGCGCGAACATCGCGCTGGTGCTCTACGCAGACGGCGAACGTCGCTACATCATCGCCCCGAAGGGCCTGACCGTCGGCCAACAGCTGATGTCGGGTTCGGAAGCGCCGATCCGCGCAGGCAACACGCTGCCGATCCGCAACATTCCGGTCGGTACGACGATCCACTGCATCGAGATGCTGCCGGGCAAGGGCGCGCAAATGGCGCGTTCGGCTGGCACGTCGGCCATGCTGCTCGCACGTGAAGGCGTCTACGCGCAGGTTCGTCTGCGTTCGGGCGAAATCCGCCGCGTGCACATCGAGTGCCGTGCAACGATCGGTGAAGTCGGCAACGAAGAGCATAGCCTGCGCCAGATCGGCAAGGCTGGCGCGAACCGCTGGCGCGGTATCCGCCCGACGGTGCGTGGCGTTGCGATGAACCCGGTTGATCACCCGCACGGTGGTGGTGAGGGCAAGACGGCTGCAGGTCGCGACCCGGTGAGCCCGTGGGGTACGCCGGCTAAGGGTTACCGCACCCGCAGCAACAAGCGCACGACGACGATGATCGTCCAGCGCCGTCACAAGCGTTAAGGAGTAGGCAATGGCACGTTCTGTTAAAAAAGGTCCGTTCTGCGACGCCCATTTGCTGAAGAAAGTTGAGGCGGCTGCAGCTTCGCGCGACAAAAAGCCGATCAAGACCTGGTCGCGTCGCTCGACGATTCTGCCGGATTTCATCGGCCTGACGATCGCTGTTCACAACGGCCGTCAACACGTTCCGGTGTACATCTCGGAAAACATGGTCGGCCACAAGCTTGGCGAGTTCGCACTGACCCGTACGTTCAAGGGTCACGCAGCCGACAAGAAGGCCAAGAAATAAGGGGCAATCAAGATGGAAGTGAAAGCAATTCATCGCGGTGCCCGCATCTCGGCGCAGAAAACGCGCCTTGTGGCTGACCAGATCCGCGGTTTGCCGGTCGACAAGGCGCTGAACGTTCTGACGTTCTCGCCGAAGAAGGCGGCTGGCATCGTGAAGAAGGTTGTGCTGTCGGCAATCGCGAATGCGGAGCACAACGAAGGCGCTGATATCGACGAGCTCAAGATCAAGAGCATCTACGTCGACAAGGCTGCATCGCTCAAGCGTTTCACCGCGCGCGCCAAGGGCCGCGGTAACCGCATCGAGAAGCAATCCTGTCACATCACTGTGACGGTCGGGAATTAAGGAGCCATACGATGGGACAGAAAATTCATCCGACTGGCTTCCGCCTGGCTGTCAGCCGCAATTGGGCTTCGCGTTGGTACGCGAACAACAACAATTTCGCGGCGATGCTGCAGGAAGACATCGGTGTTCGTGAATACCTGAAGAAGAAGCTGAAGAACGCTTCGGTCGGTCGGGTGGTCATCGAGCGTCCGGCGAAGAACGCGCGCATCACGATTTACAGCTCGCGTCCGGGCGTGGTCATCGGCAAGAAGGGCGAGGATATCGAACAGCTGAAGACGGAACTGCAACGCCGCATGGGCGTGCCGGTTCACGTCAACATCGAAGAAATCCGCAAGCCAGAAACCGATGCTCAGCTGATCGCTGACTCGATCACGCAACAGCTCGAGCGCCGGATCATGTTCCGTCGCGCGATGAAGCGTGCGATGCAGAACGCGATGCGTCTGGGTGCCCAAGGCATCAAGATCATGAGCGCAGGCCGTCTCAACGGTATCGAAATCGCTCGTACGGAGTGGTATCGCGAAGGTCGCGTGCCCCTTCACACGCTGCGTGCTGATATCGACTACGCGACTTCGGAAGCGAAGACGACTTACGGGATCATCGGCGTCAAGGTGTGGGTCTACAAGGGCGATACGCTCGGCCGCAACGACGCACCGGTGGTGGAAGAAGTAGCCGAAGACAAGCGTCCGCGTCGCAATGCGCGTCCGGGCGACCGTCGTCCGCGCCGTGACGGCGAAGGCGGCGCTCCGGGTGCTCGTCGTGGCGCACCGCGCCGCGGCGCCGGCAAGCCCGAAGACGGCAAGACTGGAGAATAACGATGCTGCAACCGAAACGCAGAAAGTATCGTAAAGAGCAGAAGGGTCGTAACACCGGCAAGGCGACGCGCGGCAACGCAGTGTCGTTCGGTGAATTCGGCCTGAAGGCGATCGGTCGCGGTCGTTTGACCGCACGTCAGATTGAAGCGGCGCGTCGTGCAATGACGCGTCACATCAAGCGTGGCGGCCGCATCTGGATCCGGATCTTCCCGGACAAGCCGATTTCGCAGAAGCCGGCCGAAGTGCGTATGGGTAACGGTAAGGGTAACCCGGAGTACTACGTCGCCGAGATTCAGCCGGGCAAGATGCTCTATGAAATGGACGGCGTAACCGAAGAACTGGCACGCGAAGCGTTCCGTCTGGCTGCAGCCAAGCTGCCGCTGAAGACGGCATTCATCGTGCGCCAGCTCGGCGCCTAAGGAGAAAACATGAAGGCTTCCGAACTTCTCCAGAAAGACCAGGCCGCGCTCAACAAGGAGCTGGCGGACCTGCTGAAGGCGCAATTCGGCCTGCGCATGCAACTCGCGACCCAGCAGCTCACGAACACGAGCCAGCTGAAGAAGGTTCGTCGCGACATCGCACGTGTGCGGACCGTCATGACTCAGAAGGCGAACCAGAAATGAACGATAGCGTGAAAACCTCGCTGAAGCGGACGCTGGTCGGTCGGGTCGTCAGCAACAAGATGGACAAGACCGTCACCGTGCTGATCGAGCACCGCGTCAAGCATCCGATCTACGGCAAGTATGTCGTGCGCTCGAAGAAGTACCACGCGCACGATGAAGCGAACACCTACAACGAAGGCGATCTCGTCGAAATCCAGGAAACTCGTCCTGTTTCGAAGACGAAGGCCTGGACGGTGTCGCGCCTCGTCGAAGCCGCTCGCGTCATCTAAGCGGGCAGCGCAGTAGGCAGTAACGGGCACTTCTCCACGAAGTGCTTGAAATCGCAAAGTTTTTGCTTGCGTGACCAGGGTTATTTGTTATAATCCTGGTCTTCCCTCTTTATGGGAGCCCCGTCGCGGGCGAAGTTGGTGGGGGAAGCGGACTGGCGCCTGCCTGTCCGAAAGATTCACCGAATTGCGATGGCGGGTTTCGTTTGCCGTCGCTGCTGTTCCAACCCAAGCAGCCGATTGGCTGACGGGACCAAGACTGACCGAATGCATCATGGTGGTGCATCCGGATTAAGTTGGGAAAGACAAACCATGATCCAGACCGAATCTCGGCTCGAAGTAGCCGACAACACGGGTGCACGTGAAGTCCTGTGCATCAAGGTGCTCGGCGGCTCGAAGCGTCGTTATGCCGGCATTGGCGACATCATCAAGGTGAGCGTCAAAGAGGCAACGCCGCGCGGGCGCGTGAAGAAAGGCGAAATTTACAACGCCGTGGTGGTCCGCACCGCCAAGGGCGTGCGCCGTCAAGACGGCTCGCTGATCAAGTTCGACGGCAACGCCGCTGTGCTTTTGAATAACAAGCTCGAGCCGATCGGCACCCGTATCTTCGGGCCGGTGACGCGTGAGCTGCGTAGCGAACGATTCATGAAGATCGTTTCGCTGGCGCCGGAAGTGCTGTAAGGAGTCGCGATGAACAAGATTCGCAAAGGTGACGAAGTCATCGTCGTCACTGGCAAAGACAAGGGCAAGCGCGGCGTCGTGCTGGCTGTCGGTGCAGAGCATGTGACGGTTGAAGGTATCAACCTCGTCAAGAAGCATGTGAAGCCGAACCCGATGAAGGGTACGACGGGTGGCGTGGAAGCGAAGACGATGCCCCTGCATATTTCGAACGTCGCACTGGTCGACGCGAATGGCAAGGCGTCGCGTGTTGGCATCAAGGTCGAGGAAGGCAAGAAGGTTCGCTTCCTGAAGACGACCGGTGCCGTACTGAGCGCCTGACGCAGCGGAGTAAAAAATGGCTCGTTTTCAAGAGTTTTACAAAGAAAAGGTTGTGCCCGGCCTGATCGAGAAGTTCGGTTACAAGTCGGTCATGGAAGTGCCGCGCATCACCAAGATCACGCTGAACATGGGTCTTGGCGAAGCGATCGCTGACAAGAAGATCATCGAGAACGCCGTTGGCGACCTCACGAAGATCGCTGGTCAGAAGCCGGTCGTGACGAAGGCACGCAAGGCAATCGCAGGCTTCAAGATCCGCCAGGGTTACCCGATCGGCGCGATGGTGACGCTGCGTGGCCGTGCGATGTACGAATTCCTCGACCGTTTCGTGACGGTTGCCCTGCCCCGCGTGCGTGACTTCCGCGGCGTGTCGGGTCGTGCTTTCGATGGCCGTGGCAACTACAACATCGGTGTGAAAGAGCAGATCATTTTCCCCGAAATCGACTACGACAAGATCGACGCACTGCGTGGGCTGAACATCAGCATCACGACGACTGCGAAGACCGACGACGAAGCAAAGGCTCTGCTCGCCAGCTTCAAGTTCCCGTTCAGAAACTGAGGTTACCGTGGCTAAACTGGCACTGATCGAACGTGAAAAGAAGCGCGCCCGCCTGGTCGCGAAGTTCGCAGCAAAGCGCGATGCGCTGAAGGCGATCGTCGAAGACCAAAGCAAGTCGGAAGAAGAGCGCTACGAAGCACGCCTTGAGCTGCAGCAATTGCCCCGCAACGCAAACCCGACCCGCCAGCGTAACCGCTGCGCGATCACGGGCCGTCCGCGTGGCACGTTCCGTAAATTCGGCCTCGCGCGTAACAAGATTCGTGAAATCGCATTCCGTGGCGAGATTCCTGGCCTGACCAAGGCGAGCTGGTAATAGGAGAAACGTAAATGAGCATGAGTGATCCTATCGCCGATATGCTGACTCGCATCCGCAACGCGCAGATGGTCGAGAAGGTATCGGTTGCGATGCCCTCGTCGAAGGTCAAGGTTGCAATCGCACAAGTCCTGAAGGACGAAGGTTACATCGACGATTTCGCCGTCAAGGCGGAAGGTGCGAAGTCCGAACTGAATATCGCGCTGAAGTACTACGCAGGTCGCCCGGTCATCGAACGCCTCGAGCGCGTGTCGAAGCCTGGTCTGCGCGTGTACCGCGGCCGTAACGACATTCCGCAGGTCATGAACGGCCTGGGCGTGGCAATCGTGTCGACGCCGAAGGGCGTGATGACCGACCGCAAGGCGCGCGCTACCGGCGTCGGCGGCGAAGTCATCTGCTACGTCGCTTAAAGCCGAGGAGAGAGAAACATGTCTCGAGTAGGTAAGAGCCCGATCGCGCTGCAAGGCGCGGAAGTCAAGCTGGCCGACGGTGCGATCACCGTCAAGGGCCCGCTGGGCACCATCACGCAAGCGATCAATCCGCTCGTGAACGTGGCGAACAACGACGGCACGCTGAACCTGTCGCCGGTGGACGAAAGCCGCGAAGCAAATGCACTGTCGGGCACGATGCGCGCGATCATCGCGAATGCCGTGCACGGCGTGACCAAGGGTTTCGAGCGCAAGCTGACGCTGGTTGGCGTCGGTTATCGTGCGCAAGCGCAAGGCGACAAGCTGAACCTGTCGCTGGGTTTCTCGCACCCGGTGGTGCACCAGATGCCGGAAGGCGTCAAGGCAGAAACCCCGACGCAAACCGAAATCGTGATCAAGGGGATCAACAAGCAACAAGTCGGTCAAGTAGCTGCGGAAGTTCGCGGTTACCGTCCGCCGGAGCCGTACAAGGGCAAGGGCGTGCGCTATTCCGACGAGGTTGTGATCCTCAAAGAAACGAAGAAGAAGTAAGGGTGCGCAATCATGGATAAGACTCAATCTCGCCTGCGCCGCGCTCGCCAGACGCGTATCAAGATCGCTGAGCTGCAGGTCGCGCGTCTCGCCGTGCATCGCACGAACACGCACATCTACGCTCAAGTGTTCTCGCCCTGCGGCACCAAGGTGCTCGCCAGCGCGTCGACGCTCGAAGCAGAAGTGCGCGCTGAACTGGCCGACAAGTCGGGCAAGGGCGGCAACGTTAATGCCGCGACGCTGATCGGCAAGCGTATTGCCGAGAAGGCAAAGGCTGCCGGCATCGAATCCGTCGCCTTCGACCGCTCGGGCTTCCGCTACCACGGCCGCGTCAAGGCGCTGGCTGAGGCAGCTCGCGAAGCTGGGCTCAAGTTCTAAGGAAGGAATTCGTCATGGCAAAGATGCAAGCGAAAGTTCAGGCTGACGAGCGCGACGACGGCCTTCGCGAAAAGATGATTTCGGTCAACCGCGTGACCAAGGTCGTGAAGGGTGGCCGTATTCTCGGCTTCGCCGCACTGACCGTGGTTGGCGACGGCGATGGCCGCATCGGTATGGGCAAGGGCAAGGCGAAGGAAGTGCCGGTCGCTGTCCAGAAGGCAATGGAACAAGCTCGCCGCAACATGTTCAAGGTGCCGCTCAAGAACGGCACGCTGCAACACGAAGTGCACGGCAAGCATGGCGCATCCGCTGTCCTCCTCGCTCCGGCGAAGGCAGGTACGGGCGTGATCGCCGGCGGCCCGATGCGCGCAGTGTTCGACGTGATGGGCGTTCAGAACGTCGTGGCAAAGAGCCACGGTTCGACGAACCCGTACAACCTCGTTCGCGCCACGCTGGACGGTCTGCGCAAGCAGTCCACCCCGGCAGACATCGCGGCGAAGCGCGGCAAGTCCGTCGAAGAAATTTTGGGCTAAGCCCGGGTGGTCACCATGTCTGAAAAAACTGTCAAGGTTCAGCTCGTTAAGAGCCTGATCGGGACCCGCGAATCGCACCGCGCGACCGTGCGTGGCCTGGGCCTGCGCCGACTCAACTCGGTCAGCGAGCTTCAGGACACGCCGGCGGTCCGCGGCATGATCAACAAGGTCTCGTACCTCGTTAAGGTCATCGCGTAAGCGGCCCTACGGATCAAGGAGTTGATATGGAATTGAATAACCTGAAGCCGGCAGCTGGCGCCAAGCACGCCAAGCGTCGCGTCGGCCGTGGCATCGGTTCGGGCCTCGGCAAGACGGCTGGCCGTGGTCACAAGGGTCAGAAATCGCGTTCGGGCGGCTTCCACAAAGTCGGTTTCGAAGGCGGTCAGATGCCGCTGCAACGTCGTTTGCCGAAGCGCGGCTTCACGTCGCTGACGAAGGAATTCGTCGGTGAAGTGCGCCTGGGCGACCTCGAGAAGCTGCCGGTCGATGAGATCGATCTGCTCGCACTGAAGCAAGCCGGCCTGGTCGGCGAGCTGACGAAGAGCGCAAAGATCATCGCGACGGGCGAACTGAAGCGCAAGATCGTCGTGAAGGGTCTCGGTGCCACCAAGGGTGCGCGTGCTGCGATCGAAGCGGCTGGCGGTTCGTTCGCCGAGTGACACGCTAGCGCGTCGTCATTTGCATTCATCGGAGAAGGTACTTGGCTAACAGCCCGAGTCTTGCAAAACCCGGTCGAAGCACGGCGAAATTCGGCGATCTGCGCCGGCGAGCGATGTTCCTGCTCCTGGCGCTGATCGTCTATCGCATCGGCGCGCACATTCCCGTGCCGGGCATCGATCCGGATCAACTGGCTAAGCTGTTCCAGAGCCAGGCGGGCGGCATCCTGGGCATGTTCAACATGTTCTCGGGTGGCGCGCTTTCCCGCTTCACGATCTTTGCGCTGGGGATCATGCCGTACATTTCGGCGTCGATCATCATGCAGTTGCTGGCGATCGTATCGCCGCAGCTCGAGGCGCTGAAGAAGGAAGGGCAGGCAGGGCAACGGAAGATCACGCAGTACACACGGTATTTCACCGTCGTGCTCGCGACCTTCCAGGCGTTCGGTATCGCGGCTGCGCTGGAAAACCAGCCGGGCCTCGTCACCGATCCCGGCATGCTGTTCCGTCTGACGACGGTCGTGACGCTGGTTACCGGCACGATGTTCCTGATGTGGCTCGGCGAGCAGATTACCGAGCGTGGTCTGGGCAACGGTATCTCGATCATCATCTTCGGCGGGATCGCAGCAGGGTTCCCGAATGCCGTCGGTGGGTTGTTCGAGCTGGTGCGTACGGGTTCGATGAGCATCATTTCGGCGATCATCATCGTCGTCCTGATTGCCGCGGTGACTTACCTGGTCGTGTTCATCGAACGCGGGCAGCGCAAGATCCTCGTGAACTACGCGAAGCGCCAGGTCGGCAACAAGATCTACGGTGGGCAGTCGTCGCATCTGCCGCTGAAGCTGAACATGTCGGGTGTGATTCCGCCGATCTTCGCATCGTCGATCATTCTGTTCCCGGCAACGATTCTCGGCTGGTTCAGTACCGGTCAGCCGACGGGAAGCTGGATTTCCAACACGTTGCATAACGTTGCGGAAGCGCTGAAGCCGGGCCAGCCGGTCTATGTGTTGCTGTACACGCTGGCGATCGTGTTTTTCTGCTTCTTCTACACCGCACTGGTGTTCAACAGCAGGGAAACCGCAGACAACCTGAAGAAGAGCGGCGCGTTTGTTCCGGGTATCCGTCCGGGCGATCAGACCGCACGATATATCGACCGCATCCTCACGCGTCTGACGCTGGCCGGTGCGATCTACATCGTCTTCGTGTGTCTGCTGCCGGAATTCCTGGTGCTGCGCTGGAACGTGCCGTTTTATTTTGGTGGAACGTCGCTGCTGATCATTGTCGTCGTCACGATGGACTTTATGGCGCAGGTGCAGTCGTACGTTATGTCGCAACAGTATGAGTCACTGCTCAAGAAGGCTAACTTCAAGGGCGGCAACATCCCAATGCGTTAATAAGGACTATGGCCAAAGACGATGTAATCCAGATGCAGGGCGAGGTGATCGAAAACCTCCCGAATGCGACCTTCCGCGTGAAGCTGGAAAACGGCCATGTCGTGTTGGGGCATATCTCCGGAAAGATGCGGATGCACTACATCCGCATTCTCCCGGGCGACAAGGTGACGGTTGAATTGACGCCTTACGATCTGTCTCGTGCGCGGATCGTGTTCCGGGCGAAGTGATTTGAAAAAAGGGTATTATCATGAAAGTGATGGCATCGGTTAAGCGCATTTGCCGCAATTGCAAGATCATCAAGCGCAAAGGCGTCGTTCGCGTGATCTGCAGCTCGGATCCGCGCCACAAGCAGCGCCAAGGCTGACCGCGCGTTTGTTTGCGCTTTTTGTTTGAGGAAAAACAATGGCTCGTATCGCAGGGGTTAACATCCCGAATCACCAGCATACCGAGATTGGCCTGACGGCTATCTTCGGTATCGGCCGCACCCGTTCGCGCAGCATCTGCGTGGCAGCTGGCGTCGATTTTTCGAAGAAGGTCAAGGACTTGACCGACGCAGACTTGGAAAAGCTGCGTGAAGAAGTGGGCAAGTTTGTCGTCGAAGGCGATCTGCGCCGTGAAGTGACGATGAACATCAAGCGCCTGATGGACCTCGGTTGCTACCGTGGTGTTCGTCATCGCAAGGGCCTGCCGATGCGCGGTCAGCGTACGCGTACGAACGCACGTACTCGCAAGGGTCCGCGTCGTGCAGCGCAAGCGCTGAAGAAGTAAGCGGAACTGACAGTTACAGGAAAACGTAATGGCTAAGGCTTCGAACACCGCGGCGCAACGCGTTCGCAAGAAGGTTAAGAAGAACGTCGCTGAAGGCGTGGTTCACGTTCACGCGTCGTTCAACAACACGATCATCACGATCACCGATCGCCAAGGCAACGCACTGGCATGGGCGACGTCGGGCGGTCAGGGCTTCAAGGGCTCGCGCAAATCGACGCCGTTCGCTGCCCAGGTCGCAGCCGAGTCGGCTGGCCGCGTCGCGATGGAATACGGCGTGAAGAATCTGGAAGTGCGGATCAAGGGCCCGGGCCCGGGTCGTGAGTCGGCAGTGCGCGCACTGCACGGCCTCGGCATCAAGATCACCGCGATTTCGGATGTCACCCCGATTCCGCACAACGGCTGCCGTCCGCCGAAGCGTCGTCGTATCTAAAGATGTGCTGGCACGTTCGTGCTGGCACATTGCCTGTCGCCGCGTAGCGTCGACGGGCGTTGCTTTTTTGATTGACTAAGCCCACCGTTCGCCCCAAAGGGAGCGAACTAGCGCGGATTTCGATCCGCGTGACTGATTGATAAAGGAATGCAAAGTGGCACGTTATATCGGCCCTAAGGCCAAGCTGTCCCGCCGTGAAGGCACCGACCTGTTCCTGAAGAGCGCGCGCCGCTCGCTCGCCGACAAGTGCAAGCTCGACAGCAAGCCGGGCCAGCACGGCCGTACCTCGGGCGCACGTACGTCCGACTACGGTACGCAGCTGCGTGAAAAGCAAAAGGTCAAGCGCATTTACGGCGTGCTGGAGCGTCAGTTCCGTCGCTACTTCGCTGAAGCCGACCGCCGCAAGGGCAACACGGGTGAAAACCTGCTGCAACTGCTCGAGTCGCGCCTCGACAACGTCGTGTATCGCATGGGCTTCGGCTCGACCCGCGCTGAAGCGCGTCAGCTGGTGAGCCACAAGTCGATCACCGTGAACGGCGTCGTCGCAAACGTCCCGTCGCAGCAAGTGAAGGCGGGTGACATCGTCGCGATCCGCGAAAAGGCGAAGAAGCAAGCGCGTATCGTCGAAGCGCTGTCGCTGGCCGAGCAAGGCGGCATGCCGAGCTGGGTTGCAGTCGATGCGAAGAAGTTCGAAGGCACGTTCAAGCAAATGCCGGAGCGCGCTGAAATCGCAGGCGACATCAACGAAAGCCTGATCGTCGAATTGTATTCGCGTTAATCCGATTGACGGCCGAGGTACCCCGATTGCGTTGCGCAAGGAGGGGCCTCGGCTGTTTATTTTCTGGTTGTTACCGGTCAGCCTTATCGGTGTAACGAGCCGAGGGTATTGAAAAGGAAAGCCCATGCAAACCAGTTTGCTGAAACCCAAGATCATCGCCGTGGAATCGCTGGGCGAGAACCACGCGAGGGTGGTCATGGAACCGTTCGAACGCGGTTACGGCCATACCTTGGGCAATGCGCTTCGCCGCGTGCTGCTGTCGTCGATGGTTGGCTACGCGCCGACCGAAGTGACGATCGCGGGCGTGGTGCACGAGTACTCGACGCTGGATGGCGTGCAGGAAGACGTCGTCAACCTGCTGCTGAACCTGAAGGGCGTGGTGTTCAAGCTGCATAACCGTGACGAAGTGACGGTTACGCTGCGCAAGGAAGGTGAAGGCGTTGTCACGGCCGGCGATATCGAGCTGGCTCACGACTGCGAAGTCATCAACCCGAATCACGTGATTGCCCACCTGTCGAAGGGTGGCAAGCTCGACGTTCAGATCAAGATCGAAAAGGGTCGCGGCTATGTGCCCGGCAACGTCCGTCGCTACGGCGAAGACACGGCCAAGATCATCGGCCGCATCGTCCTCGACGCATCGTTCTCGCCGGTTCGCCGCGTGAGCTATGCGGTTGAAAGCGCACGTGTCGAGCAGCGTACCGACCTCGACAAGCTCGTGATGAACATCGAAACGAGCGGTGTGATCACGCCGGAAGAAGCGATCCGTCAATCGGCCCGCATCCTGGTCGATCAGCTGTCGGTGTTCGCGGCGCTGGAAGGCACGGAAACGGCAGCCGAAGCGCCGTCGCGTGCACCGCAGATCGATCCGATCCTCCTGCGTCCGGTGGACGATCTCGAGCTGACGGTTCGTTCGGCGAACTGCCTGAAGGCCGAGAACATCTACTACATCGGCGATCTCATCCAGCGCACGGAAAACGAGCTGCTGAAGACGCCGAACCTCGGTCGCAAGTCGCTCAACGAGATCAAGGAAGTGCTCGCTTCGCGCGGTCTCACGCTGGGCATGAAGCTCGAAAACTGGCCGCCGGCTGGTCTCGACAAGTAAGCCCGCTTGTAGCGCTGCTGTTGCTGTAGTTGGCAAAGATGCGGATTTTCCTTTAAAATCCGCATCTTGCTTTTTTCGTTACCGGCCCGTGCACCCATCGAGGTGCGATAGAAGAGCTGGATCAAAACTTTGAATCAAGGAAACTGAAATGCGCCATCGTCATGGTCTGCGGAAACTGAACCGCACGAGCAGCCACCGTCTGGCTATGCTCCGTAACATGTCCAACTCGCTGATCGAGCACGAAGTCATCAAGACGACGCTGCCGAAGGCGAAGGAACTCCGTAAAGTCGTCGAGCCGCTGATCACGCTCGGCAAGAAGCCGTCGCTGGCAAACCGTCGCCTGGCGTTCAACCGCCTGCGCGATCGTGACTCGGTGGCGAAGCTGTTCGACGTGCTCGGTCCGCGTTTCGCGAACCGTCCGGGCGGCTACCTGCGCGTGCTGAAGTTCGGCTTCCGCGTGGGCGACAACGCACCGATGGCACTGGTCGAACTGCTCGATCGTCCGGAAGTCGACGAAACGGAAAACGTGCAAGAAGCTGAATAAGCTTCCGGTACGCAGCAGTATCTGAAAGGGGCCGAGCAATTGCTTGGCCCTTTTTGTTTTTGAAGCGGCGGCTGCGATCGATTGTCGCAGGGTGGTGCCGGCAGCGTTGCGCGGGCTGCGCTACGATACGGGGCAGCCGGTGCGCTCCCGGGTGGGCAATGTGCGTCGGCAGGAGTCAGGTGCCGATAGACCAGCCAGGAGGATGCGGATGATAGTGGTGCTGATGCTGACGACGGTGCCCGATGCCGCGACCGCCGAAGCGCTTTCCGCCGGTGCGCTCGATGCGCGGCTTGCCGCGTGTGTGTCGGAGCTCGGTGCGATCAGGTCGCGCTATCACTGGCAGGGCAAGGTCGAAACGGCCGACGAGATCCAGTTGCTGTTCAAGACGAGCCCCGTGCGGGCGCTCGAACTGGAGCGATTTATTCTCGCGCATCATCCATACGAGACACCTGAAATCGTCTCGTGGCAGGCGACGGCCTCGGCCGCTTACGGCCAGTGGGTGACCAGCGAAACTCAACGTCTATTTCATGTTTAACGGTATGGCGCTTTCCGTGCGCGTGCGCGCGCTGCGGTTCCTCGCAGTCCTGTTGTCGTTCATGCTCGTGCTGGGTGGCGGCCTGTCGGTCGCGCGCGCGGCCGACGATTTCCTCGATCCGTCGGTGGCGTTCAAGTTCAGCGCGAGCGAATCGCCGGGGCAGGTGGACGTCCGCTTCAAGGTCGCCAACGGCTATTACCTGTACCGCGAGCGGTTCGCGTTCGCGGTGAAGAGCGGGCAGGCGACGCTCGGCGAGCCGCAGTTCCCCGCCGGCCATGTGAAGTTCGACCAGACGTTCCAGAAGAATGTCGAGACCTACCGCGACGAAGTCGTCGTTCACGTGCCCGTCAAGCAGGCGCAGGGGCCGTTCGAGCTCGCGGTGACGTCGCAGGGCTGCGCCGACGAAGGGATCTGCTATCCGCCCGCCGAGCACGTCGTGAAGGTCGACGGCGCCGCGCTGGGTGCGGCCTCGTCTTCCGGCGATGCGGCTGCCGAGGGCAGTTGGTTCGACAAGGTCACGAGCGCCGATTTCGCGCAGTCGCTGCTCGAGGGGCATGGCTTCTTCACGATCGTCGCGCTGTATTTCGTCGCGGGCGTCGTGCTGAGCCTCCTGCCGTGTTCTTACCCGATGATCCCGATCGTGTCGGCGATCATCATCGGCCAAGGCACGCGCGCGACGCATGCGCGCGGCTTTGCGCTGTCGCTGACGTACGTGGTCGGTATGGCGCTCGTCTATACGGTGCTGGGCATCGCCGCGGCGCTGGTCGGCCAGAGCCTCGGCGCGTGGCTGCAGAACCCGTGGGTGCTCGGCACGTTCGGCGTGCTGCTCACCGCGTTCGCGGTGTCGCTGATTTCGGGCAAGGACATCGCGCTGCCCGCGCGCTGGCAGAACGGTGCAGCCGAAGTGTCGAGCGCGCGACAGGGCGGTCACTTCGTTGCGGTTGCCGCGATGGGCGCGTTGTCCGCGCTGGTGGTCGGCGCATGCATGACGGCGCCGCTGTTCGCGGTGCTCGCTTTCATTGCACATACGGGCAATGCGCTGCTCGGCGGTGCCGCGCTGTTCGCGATGGGGCTGGGGCTCGGCGTGCCGTTGCTCGTGGTCGGCATCGGTGCGGGTACGGTGCTGCCGCGCGCAGGCGCATGGATGGACGGCGTGAAGGTGTTCTTCGGCATCGTGCTGCTCGCGGCCGCGCTGTGGATCGTGTGGCCGGTGCTGGCCGGCGGCCTGAAGATGGTGCTCGCCGCGTTGTGGCTGCTCATCGCGGCCGCGGCGCTTGGCCTGTTCACGCCGCATGCCGGCGCCGCGTCGATCTGGCGCCGCCTCGGCCGTGGCCTCGGCGCCGCGCTCGCGATCTGGGCGGCGACGCTGCTGGTCGGTCTTGCAGCGGGCTCCAACGACCCCGTGAAACCGCTGGCTGTCCTTGCTGCGCGCACGGTCGCGTCGGGCGATGTGTCGGCAGCCGGCGCGGCTGCCGGGCAGCAGGGGCCGGCGTTCGCGTCGGTGCGCTCCAGCGGCGAACTCGACGCGCTGCTGAAGACGTCGGGCCAGCCCGTGATGCTCGACTTCTACGCCGACTGGTGCGTGAGCTGCAAGGAGATGGAGCATCTGACGTTCACGGATTCACGCGTGCAGGCGCGGCTCGCGCGGCTTCACCTGGTACGTGCGGACGTCACCGCGAACAATCCGGACGACCAGGCGCTGCTCAAGCGCTTCAACCTGTTCGGGCCGCCGGGCATCATCTTCTTCGATCGCAACGGCAACGAAATCGGCCGTGTGGTCGGCTATCAGGCGGCCGAGACGTTTTTGCGCAGTCTCGATCGCGCGGCGGTACCAACGGTGTAGCGCACGCTTGTCGGTGGCTTGTACACCGACTGCAAACGAAAACGGCGGGACACCGAAGTGTCCCGCCGTTTTTCGTCGCGCTGCCGGCGCGTGGCTCAGCGCTGCGCTTTCAGGAGGCGTGCGGCGTCGAGTGCGAAGTACGTGAGCACGCCGTCGGCGCCCGCACGCTTGAACGCGAGCAGCGATTCGAGCACGACCTTGTCGTGGTCGAGCCACCCGTTCATCGCGGCGGCCTTCAGCATCGCGTATTCGCCGCTCACCTGGTACACGTAGGTCGGGAAGCGGAACTCGTCCTTCACCCGGCGCACGATGTCGAGATACGGCATGCCGGGCTTGACCATCACCATGTCGGCGCCTTCGTCGATGTCGAGGCGCACTTCGCGCAACGCTTCGTCGCTGTTCGCCGGATCCATCTGGTAGGTCATCTTGTTGCCCTTGCCCAGGTTGGACGCCGAGCCGACCGCGTCGCGGAACGGGCCATAGAACGCCGATGCGAACTTGGCCGAATAGGCCATGATGCGCGTATGGATATGGCCGTCGCTTTCCAGCATCTCGCGGATTGCGCCGATGCGGCCGTCCATCATGTCCGACGGCGCGACGATGTCGACGCCGGCTTCCGCCTGTGCGCGTGCCTGATCGATCAGGATCTCGATCGTGTCGTCGTTGATCACGTAGCCGTTCTCGTCGAGCACGCCGTCCTGGCCGTGGCTCGTGTACGGATCGAGTGCGACGTCGGTCAGCACGCCGAGTTCGGGGAAGCGCTTCTTCAGCTCGCGCACCGCACGCGGGATCAGGCCTTCCGGGTTGGCTGCCTCGCGGCCGTCAGGCGTTTTCACCGACGGCTCGATGGCCGGGAACAGCGACAGCACAGGCACACCGAGTTCGACGCATTGCTCGGCGACATGCATCAGCAGATCGACGGACACGCGTTCGACGCCGGGCATCGACGGCACCGGCTGCCGTTCGTTGGTGCCTTCGACGACGAATACCGGATAGATCAGGTCGTCGGTGGTCAGGCGGTTTTCGCGCATCAGGCGCCGGGAGAAGTCGTCGCGGCGCATCCGGCGCGGACGATGAAGCGGATGAAAGCTCATGGCGATTGGGTAGAAATCAGGGCAAGAAGGACCTTACGGAACCCTTCGGTCATTTTCGGGAGCGTTGGTATATGATAGCGATCGAGCGGCACGCGTCGCGTGCAGCTCCCCGCTTCTCCTCCCTGAGCGGGTGCCTGTCGTTTTTCGATTAGGCTGTTTGACCCGCCGTTCAACGGCGGGTTTTTTTATGAGCCGGCCGAATCCGCAGGCGCCGTCAGGTGCGCGCCGCCGATCCAGGCCGCGCGTTGCCCGATCATTGTGCTACAGGCTCGCTTTTTTCGTCGGCGGCGGACGGCCGCACCCAGCTCTCGATCAGTTCGTGCGCCTCGTCGAGCCCCGTGCGCTTCATCGCGGAGAACAGCTGGACCGTCAGCTTGCCCTGGACGCCCTGGTCACGATACGCATCGAGCCCCTTTTGCGTGGTCCGCAGCGCATTGATGCTTTCTTGCCGCGTCAATTTGTCGCACTTCGTCAGCAGCGTGTGGATCGGCTTGCCGGTCGGTACGAACCACTCGATCATGCGGCGATCGAGGTCGGTCAGCGGGCGGCGCGAATCCATCATCAGAATCAGGCCGCAAAGCTGCGAGCGGGTTGCCAGGTAGGACGACAGCAGCATTTCCCAGTGGGCCTTGGCGGCGCCGGGCACTTCCGCGTAGCCGTAGCCGGGCAGGTCGACGAGATTCGCGACGGGCTCGGCGGCCGGGCCGACGGAGAAGTAGTTGATATGCTGCGTGCGGCCGGGCGTCTTCGACGCGAAGGCCAGCCGCTTCTGGTTGCACAGCACGTTGATCGCCGTCGACTTGCCGGCATTCGAGCGGCCCGCGAACGCGATTTCCGGCTGGACCGTCGGCGGCAGGTCGCGCAGATGGTTGACGGTCGTGTAGAAGCGGGCTTGATGGAGCAGAAAGGCCATGGGAACCGGAAGGACGGGCGGCGCGAGCCGCTTGGTGGAGGCGGGGTAGCCCCGATAGGCGCGGGAGCTTTCAACACGATATTGTACAATACGGCGGTTTTACCGAAGGCCACCGGGCGCCTGCCTCGCGCTTTTATGTGGCTTCTGCGGTAGACTGAACGCCGTCGTTTTTTGCAGAACCTCAAATTCCCACAAGACGAAACAGGGTGTGCGAATGAATCGACTGTGCAAGTCTCTGATGGTGCTTCAGGTTGCAGCAGGGTTCGTAGGTTTCGTAGCGGAGGCAAACGCGGCGGAGGCGGCAAAGCCGGATCTCGACCGCGGCAAGGCGATTGCCGGGCAGGTGTGCGCATCGTGTCACGGTGCCGATGGCAATAGCGCGTCGGGCAGTTTCCCGAAGCTTGCCGGCCAGCATCCCGAATATCTGGTCAAGCAGTTGAACGACTTCAAGACGCAGCCGGGCGCGAAGGGGCCGGCGCGGACCAACGCGGTGATGGTCGGATTCGCGAGCGCGCTGAGCGCGGACGACATGCGCAACGTCGCCGCGTACTACGGGTCGCAGACGACGAAGCTCGGCACCGCACGCGATGCGGCGACTGTGCCGATCGGCCAGAAGATCTATCGCGGCGGCATCGCGGAGAAGGGCGTACCCGCCTGCGCGAGTTGCCACGGGCCGACAGGGCAGGGTCTTCCGGTCCAGTATCCGCGTCTGTCGGGGCAGTGGGCCGATTACACGGTCGCGCAGTTGACCGCGTTCCAGCAGGGTGCCGGCGCGCGCAACAACAACGAGGCGATGCATCAGATCGCGACGCGGCTGTCGGACAACGAGATCAAGGCCGTCGCGGATTACATCGCGGGCCTGCGTTGAGCGGTCAGCCGCGAATGAAATGACCGGGCGCCCGAAGGGCGGCCGGAGTCAGAACAAGAAAAGGGTGGGGCGCCGCGCAGTCGCGGCCGCCTTGCCCTTTTTTGTTGTCAGTCGGAGTTTGAATGAGCGTTACCACGTCGGGGTTGCAGTCGAAGTCGGGTCAGGGTGCGTCGAAGCGCGCGGTCGAGCTGCTGAGCTCGATGCGCTTCGCGATTGCGTTGCTGGTGGTGCTGTCGATTGCGAGCATCATCGGCACGGTCCTGACCCAGGACGATCCGTATCCGAACTACGTGAACCAGTTCGGGCCGTTCTGGGCGGACATCTTCCGCTCGCTCGGCCTGTACAACGTATACAGCGCGTGGTGGTTCATGCTGATCCTGATCTTCCTCGTCGTGTCGATCTCGCTGTGCGTGATCCGCAACGCACCGAAGATGCTCGCCGATGCAAAGAGCTGGAAGGACAAGGTTCGCGAAGGCAGCCTGCGGGCTTTCCACCACAAGGCCGAGTACACGGCTTCCGGCACGCGCGCGACCGTCGCGGCAACGCTCGCCACCTTCGTCACCAAGGCCGGCTACAAGCACGTCGTGCGTGAAAACGACGGCGCGACGCTGATCTCCGCGAAGCGCGGCGCGATGACCAAGTGGGGCTACATCTCCGCGCACCTCGCGATCGTCGTGATCTGTATCGGCGGCCTGCTCGACAGCAACCTGCCGATCAAATTCCAGATGTGGATGTTCGGCAAGAGCCCGGTCAACACGAGCGCGACGATCAGCGAGATCTCGCCCGACCATCGCCTGTCCGCGTCGAACCCGACGTTCCGCGGCTACGCGTGGGTGCCCGAGGGCCAGTTCGTGTCGACCGCGATCCTGAACCAGCCGAGCGGCTCGCTGATCCAGGACCTGCCGTTCTCGATCCAGCTCAACAAGTTCATCGTCGACTACTACACGACGGGCATGCCGAAACTGTTCGCGAGCGACATCGTCGTGATCGATCGCGAGACCGGCCGGAAAATCCCGGCGCGCGTCGAGGTCAACAAGCCGTTCACGTACAAGGGTGTGTCGATCTACCAGTCGAGCTTCCAGGACGGCGGCTCGCAGATGCAGATGACGGCCTATCCGATGACGGGCGGCAACGCGAAGACCTTCCCCGTGCAGGGCACGATCGGCAGTTCGGCGCCGCTGCAGATGCCGGGCGCCGACGGCGACACGATCGAGTTCGCCGATTTCCGCGCGATCAACGTCGAGAACATGGCCGACGCGAACGGCAAGCCGGACGTGCGTGGTGTGGCGACGACGAGCTCGCTGAAGGAAGTGTTCGACGAACGGCTCGGCTCCGGCGCGAAGACGTCGAAGCCGACGCAGCTCCACAACATCGGCCCGTCCGTGCAGTACAAGATTCGCGGCAAGGACGGCCAGGCGCGCGAATTCAACAACTACATGCTGCCCGTCGACATGAACGGCGAGCGCGTGTTCCTCGCCGGCGTGCGCACGAGCCCGAACGACCCGTTCCGCTACATGCGGATTCCGGCCGACAGCCAGGATTCGATCGGCGAATGGATGCACCTGCGCGCCGCGCTCGAGGATCCCTCCGTGCGCGCCGAAGCCGCCGCGCGCTTCGCGCAGCGTTCGCTGCCGGGCACCGACGCATCGCTGCGCGGCCGCCTGCAGGACAGTGCGTTGAAGGTGCTGACCCTGTTTGCGGCGAGCGACGACAGCGTCGGCCGCGGCGCCGACGGCCAGCCGATCGGCGGCTTCCAGGCCGTGGCGACGTTCATCGACCGCTCGGTGCCCAAGGCCGAGCAGGAGAAGGCCGCGAGCCTGCTGCTGCGGATGCTCGAAGGCTCGATGTGGGAGGTCTGGCAGATCGCGCGCGAGCGTGCGGGGGAGCCGGCGGCACAGCAGGGCACCGACACGATCCGTTTCGTACAGAACGCGATCAACGCGCTATCCGACAGCTTTTTGTATGGATCGCCGGTCTATTTGCAGCTTGACTCATTCAAGCAGGTGCAAGCTTCGGTATTTCAGTTGACGCGCGCACCCGGCAAGAATCTGGTGTATCTTGGCAGCCTGCTGCTGGTCGCCGGCATCTTCTCGATGTTCTACGTGCGCGAGCGGCGCCTCTGGTTCTGGCTGAAGGACGCCGGTTCGGGCGTCGATGTGGTGATGGCAATGTCCACGGCCCGCAAGACCTTCGATTTCGAGAAAGAATACGTGCAGACGCGCGACGCGGCCGGTGCCGCCTTGCACGCCGCACCTCGCGATGCCGCGCCGGCCGGTGCGGCATCGACGGCCCGTTCGCCTGCCGGCGGCGGTTCCGATTCCGAGAATTCCACCCGGTAACATCATGGATCTCACGCAAGTTTCCTCTTCCCATCGGGCGTCGGCCCAGGCGCCGGTCACGGCACCGCTGTTCGACGATCGTCCGTTCCTCGCGCGCCTGTCGTTGCTCGACTGGCTGTTCGCACTGGCGCTCGTGGTGGGCGCGGGCTATGCGCTCGTGCACTACAACGCGCACATGGATTACTACGACAAGGCGGTGATGATCGGCACCGTGCCGGCGCTCATCGCGCTCGGCTGGCGCTGGAAGCCCGCGCGGCTGATGATGGCGTCGATCGCCGTGCTGGCGCTGCTGTCGATCCAGATCTACCAGGGCGATCTCGCGCGCGCCGATTCGGCGTTCCTCCTCAAGTACTTCCTGTCGAGCCAGTCGGCCATCCTGTGGATGAGCGCGCTGTTCGTGCTCGCGACGATCTTCTACTGGATCGGCCTGCTCGCGCGTTCGGAATCGGGCTCCGCGATCGGCCAGAAGCTCACGTGGGTTGCCGTGCTGATGGGCTTCACCGGCCTGATGGTGCGCTGGTACGAGTCCTACCTGATCGGTGCGGATGTCGGGCACATTCCGGTGTCGAACCTCTATGAAGTGTTCGTGCTGTTCAGCCTGATCACCGCGCTGCTCTATCTGTATTACGAAGGCCACTACGGGACGCGTTCGCTCGGCGCGTTCGTGCTGCTGGTGATCAGCGCGGCGGTGGGCTTCCTGATGTGGTACTCGGTCGCGCGCGATGCGCAGCAGATCCAGCCGCTCGTGCCGGCGCTGCAGAGCTGGTGGATGAAGATCCACGTGCCGGCGAACTTCATCGGCTACGGCAGCTTCGCGCTGTCGGCGATGGTGTCGGTCGCGTACCTGATGAAGGAGCGCGGCGTGCTCGCCGATCGCCTGCCGACGCTCGACGTGCTCGACGACGTGATGTACAAGTCGATCGCGGTCGGTTTCGCGTTCTTCACGATCGCGACGATCCTCGGCGCGCTGTGGGCGGCCGAGGCATGGGGCGGCTACTGGAGCTGGGACCCGAAGGAAACCTGGGCGCTGATCGTGTGGCTCAACTATGCGGCGTGGCTGCACATGCGCCTGATGAAGGGCCTGCGCGGGACGGTGGCCGCGTGGTGGGCGCTGACGGGCCTGCTCGTGACGACCTTCGCGTTCCTCGGCGTCAACATGTTCCTGTCCGGGCTGCACAGCTACGGCAAGCTGTAAGATTCCCGCTGCTCGTCCGACTATGAGACCGCCGGTGCACTGCGTGCCCGGCGGTTTTCTTTTGTAACGGACGGGCGGTCCGGCCATCGAACGGCGCAAGATGAGGCCGGTCGAACGCCCATGAAGCTGCGCGTGGCGCAGGCAGGAGGAGCAGCACGATGTGGATCAAACGCCCTTTGCTGAACGTACTGACCGGTGGCGATATCGCGCCCGGCGAAATCACGCCGCGCGCGGTCTTCGAGAACCGGCGGCGCGTGTTGCAGGCGGCCGGCCTCGCGGCGGCGGGCGGGCTGCTCGGCGGCAGCGGCGCGGCATTTGCCGCCTATGCGTCGCCCGACGCGCGGGCGGCGAAGCTCGCGGCGAAAACGGACCCGAAGTTCGTCGCGGCCGACAAGGTGACGCCGTTCAAGGACATCACGTCCTACAACAACTTCTACGAATTCGGCACCGACAAGAGCGACCCCGCGCAGAATGCGGGCACGCTGCGGCCGCGCCCGTGGCGTGTGAGCGTCGAGGGCGAGGTGCTGCATCCGAAGGTGTTCGATCTCGACGAACTGCTGAAGCTCGCGCCGCTCGAGGAGCGCGTGTACCGGTTGCGCTGCGTCGAGGGATGGTCGATGGTGATCCCGTGGATCGGCGTACCGCTGTCCGAGCTGATCAAGCGGGTGCAGCCGACCGGCAATGCGAAATACGTGCAGTTCATCACGCTGGCCGACCCGTCGCAGATGCCTGGCCTGTCGACACCCGTGCTCGACTGGCCGTACTCGGAAGGGCTGCGGATGGACGAGGCGATGAATCCGCTGACGCTGCTGACAATGGGCGTCTACGGACAGGTGCTGCCGAACCAGAACGGCGCGCCGGTGCGTATCGTCGTGCCGTGGAAGTACGGCTTCAAGAGCGCGAAGTCGCTCGTGAAGATTCGCTTCGTCGACAAGCAGCCGAAGACGAGCTGGAACACGTATGCGTCGAACGAGTACGGCTTTTATTCGAACGTGAACCCGAACGTCGATCATCCGCGCTGGAGCCAGGCGACCGAGCGGCGCATCGGCGAGGACGGCTTTTTCACGCCGAAGCGCAAGACGCTGATGTTCAACGGCTACGGCGACCTGGTCGCGTCGATGTATCAGGGCATGGACCTGAAGAAGAATTTCTGAGGGCGAAGGTGAGAAACGACATGCCTCCTTCGACGCTGACGCCCGCGCGTGCAGCGGGCGCCGGCCCGGCTGCACGTGCCGTGCGGGCCGGTGCGACTCGCCCTGCCGCGCCGCGCTGGCTCGCACCGGCCAAGGTGCTGGTATTCGCGGCGGGCCTTTATCCGCTCACGCGTCTCGTGCTGTTCGGGCTGACCGACCGGCTCGGCGCGAATCCGATCGAGTTCATCACGCGCTCGACGGGCCTCTGGACGCTCGTGATGCTGTGCGTCACGCTCGCCGTCACGCCGCTTCGGCGCATGACGGGGTTCGCCACGCTGCTGCGCTTTCGCCGGATGATCGGGCTGTTCGCGTTCTTCTACGCGACACTGCACTTCACGACTTACCTGTGGTTCGACAAGTGGTTCGATGTCGTCGCGATCCTGAAGGATGTCGGCAAGCGCCCGTTCATCACGGTCGGTTTCGCCGCGTTCGTGCTGCTGATTCCGCTCGCGGCAACGTCGCCGCGCGCGATGGTGCGCCGGCTCGGCCGCCACTGGGCGACGCTGCACAGCGCGATCTACGCGATCGCGCTGTTCGGTGTTCTGCACTTCTGGTGGATGAGGGCCGGCAAGCACGATCTCGCGCAGCCGAAGCTGTATGCGGCGATCGTCGTCGCGCTGCTCGGCTGGCGGCTGGTTGCATGGGGATGGCGGCGCGTGCGCGTGTGATGGCTCAGGCAAAAACAAAAGGCGATGACCGGGAAGTCATCGCCTCGTTTCGCGAGCCTGCGCAGGCGGCGCGTCGTTACTTCGCGACAGCCGGGCTCGATGCCGGTGCAGCCGTGGCGGATGCCCCGCTCGACAATTCGGGCGACAGCATGAGCGGCGTGCCGGACGAATCGGGCACACTGTCGGACGACGCGTTTTCATCGGTCGGCTTCACGTCCGACGGCGGTGTGTCCTGCTGCTGGAGTGGCTTGGGCAGCGGAGGCACGGTGGGCAGATAGAGCGCGCCGCTTTGACCGCAGCCGGCAAGAATCGCCAAAGCCGCTACAATCGCGCTCATCCGGAAAACGACTCGCATGATCGTCCCTGAACAATTGAACCGATAGAGTTTAGCATGTCCGATACCGAATACCTGACCCGTGCCGAGGCCGTGCTGGCGGCCGTCGAGCGTACCGTCGACGACGCCAACGACGGCGATCACGACATCGATCTGGAGCGCAACGGCAGCGTCCTGACGCTGACGTTCGAGAACGGCTCGAAGATCATCGTCAACCTGCAGCCGCCGATGAAGGAAGTGTGGATCGCTGCGAAGGCGGGCGGATTCCACTACCGTTTCATCGACGGCGCGTGGCGCGATACGCGCACGGGCACCGAGTTCTTCTCGGCGCTCACCGAATACGCGACGCAGCAGGCCGGCCTGCCGATCACGTTCAGCGCATGACGATCGGGGCCCGCCCCGACGCATGACCCAACGAAAAAAGCGCCCCGCGGGGCG
>NZ_ASSI01000134.1:0-24780 GCF_000466765.1 Burkholderia sp. AU4i
GGGGTCCCCTTGATTTTCATGCAGTTTACCGGTGTAGGTCCACCTAGCTGCGACAAGGGTTAGCGCTCCGCCCCCAAAATAATAATCAATAAAATCAGCCGCTTCCTGACTGGTCTTTCTGCTCCTCCTCAACACCTCTTCGCCGAGCCCCGGCGGGCGTAGACATGCATTCGCCGGCGCGGTCGGGTCTGCATAGCAGCGATAATGAAAATTATCTTGGATCACTATCTTTATATCGTCCTAAAAGGGGTTATCTAACGTTAGATATATGTGGAATAATTGAGCCAATTTGACTCGATTAGTCCGTCATGTCCCGCCCAGCCGCCGTCACCGCCGATCAGATCCGCACCGCCGTGCTCGCGATGCTCGCCGAGGCCGGCGACGCCGCGCCGGCCAGCGGGACCCGCTTTCGCCAGATCGTGTCGGTCCGCAAGCTTCGCGCGCGCCTCGGCGCGGGCGACCCCGCGACGCTCGCCCGCGCGCTGAATGCGATCGAGGCGGAGGTCGTCCGAGCAGGACTGACTGAAGTCGCCATTCCGGATCTGCCGCCCGACATTGCCGATCTCATGCGCGCACTTTGGCAGACCGCCGTCGCGGTGCAGCTCGATGACGTCGTCCGGCTTAAACAGGCGGCCGACGCCAACGTCGTCGCAGCCGAAGCGGCCCGTACCGATGCCGAGCTGCGCGTCGAATTGCTCCGGCAGGAAGTCCAGACCCTCCGCACGACGCTCGTCACGCGCGACGCCGAGCTGGCCGATCTGCGCGCCCAACACGGAGTGCAGCGGGACCGCTGCGCCTCCCTTGAAGCGCAAGCCGACGAGCGTCAGGTCGCCCTCGACGCGCTGACAACCGAGCAGGCTTCCCGGGACCACGCACACACGACCGCGCTCGAGGCCGCCCAGCACCGGTATGAAGCGCTGTCGAAGCAATTGCTGCAGGAAACCGCGCATCAGCGCGAGGCGCTGAAAAAAGAGCACACGCATGCGGTGACGCAACTGAAATTCGCCGAGCGCCGGATCGCTGCGCTGGAAGGCGAACGCGATCGGCTCGACAGCGAGGTCGTGCGTGAACGCGAGGCGCGCCAACAAGCGGTCGGCGAGGCACTGGCGCTGAAAGCGGTCAATGCGCAGCAACACGCCCAGCTCGGCGACCTGCTGCGCGACATCGCGCCGAAACCAGCGCAGACCGCCCGCGCAGGCCTTGCAACGGCAAAACGCGCCACGGGTAGCGCATCGACGAAGCGCAAGGGAAAATGACCCGGCCCGCCGCTTGCCCGATCGCTGACCTCTCATGAACTTCGCCGACTGGATCGATACCGGTGCGACGCCACCGCAGCGTCTGCCCAACGGTCTCGATGCCGCCATCGCTTACGTGAGCGATGTGCTCGGCCAAGTCGTCTATCTGCGCTGGACGCTGACGCTCGTCAAGCGGCGCTTTCCGTCGCTCGCCGATGCGAAGGTCGCAAAGCCGGCCGTGATGCGGCTATTGCTCGATCAGTCGACCGCGGTCGAATACTGGGATCGCGGTCGCGCACGGGTCGTGTCGGTCGACGACGCGCCGGCATCCGAAGCCGTGCTGACACGCGTGCTGCACGCGCATGGGCGGCGCTTCAAGTTCGGCGAGGTGGCATTACTGGCGATCACGAGCGGTGAGTGGTTTCGGGAGTCGGCGCCGCTGGTTGGCGGCGTCCCGCTTGCGTTACGGCCATGGTTCGCGCGCGCGGGGCGCTTTGCCGCCGTCGCGAGCGCAACCAACACGCTCGGCGTCGGCGATGACGCCCAGGCGACCGCGCTGTTCCTGCGCGACCGGGCCAGTCGGTCGCCCCATACGGCACGCGCCTACCTGACCGAGATTCGCCGCCTTGCGGCGTGGTGCATCGCGCACGAGCTCGGGCCGTTGTCCGACCTGACGCGACACGATTTGCTCGAATACAAACGCATGCTGCACCGTCCTTCGCAGGACGTTGCTGACGATGCGCAACCTGAAGGCCGACTGTCCGAGGCGACACAGGCTCGAGCGCTCGCGGTCGTCGCCAGCCTGTTCCAGTACTGGACCGAAACCGGTTACCTGACGGCGAACCCGGCCGCTGGCCTGGTGCGAGGACAACGGCGGCATGCCGGTTTCGCCCCGACCCGCATGCTGTCAGCTGCGCAGTTGGGCGCTTGCGATGCCGAGGTTGACGCGGTCGATCGCGACGTCGAGCCGCTGATCGCGGCGCGACGCCGGGCGATCTGGAGCCTGTACCGCTTTGCGGGCGTACGGCTGGTCGAGTTGGCCTGGTCCGACGCACGACAACTACCCGTACTCGACGTCGACTCCAATGGATGCTGGACCTTGCACGTGTGCGGCAAAGGACAGAAACCGCGAGCGATTCCGTTGCCCGCGGGTTGCGTCTCGCGTCTGCAAACCTATCGACGGTTGCGGGGACTGCCTGAGCAGCCGGAACCAAGCGAACACGTGGCGCTGGTGCATGGCCTCAAGGGCGGGACGCTGCAGAGTTCGGGGCTGTATGACGAGGTCAAGGCGATCTTTCGGGCGGCGGCCGCGCGACTCGACCCGACCGATCCGCCGAGTGCCGCCACGTTGCGGCGGGCGTCGCCGCACTGGTTGCGCCATGCCTATGCCCGCACGCTGGTCGTCGACCGGCAGGTGCCGCTGCCGGCCGCGCAGGCACTGCTCGGCCATGCGTCGATTCAGACCACGGCCGGCTACGCAAAAACGGATCTGTCGCAGTTGCGCGCGTTCGTTGATCGCGCGTTCGATACCGATTAGGGTTCGGTCGCCAACGGAGGAATCGGCGATTGCAATCCTTCTACGGCGAAGCGATTCAGTTTGTCGAGCGCCGTCAGGTAACAATGCGTCGGTATGCTCGCCAGTTGCTCGTCGTGAAGCACCAGGATCCGCTCGATCACGACTTTGTCTCGATCGAGCATGACCCAGGTTTCACCGCGCTCGGCGCGCGCGATGCACCGAGCCAGCGCAGCTTCCGCGCGCTGGAATTCGGCATCGTCACCGGTCGCCGGCGTTTCCTTGCGCAGATAGAACGCCGTATAGACGGCCTTCAGCAAGCAGACCATCAAGTCGACATTGGCATGGCCCTTTGCGATGGTGGCCAGCGCGAGATGATGTTCGAGCGACAACGCGCGGGTCCGTGCGAGCGGGAGCGGCAACAACATTTCTTTGCTCAACGGACGGTGTCCCGAACGCCGGGCGGACTTTCGACTCATGGCGGCATAGCAAAAGACAGGAGCCGCGTATTATGCCCCGACCATTTACGCGGACTCCTGCCAATTTCATCCGCGTGCCTCGCGTCCCGCCATCGGCATGCCGATCGCAAGACTGGGCATCAGGCGATGCGCGTAGTCAGCGACCGGGAATTCGAACGTGCCGCGCAGGTTGATGCCTTCCAGATACGTCGGCGCGATGCGCCGCAGATAGTCGGGTAGCACTGGCGTTTGTCCGAGTGTCTCGATGCGTTCGATCGCCTGCTGCATGTGCATCGTGTTCCACGCCAGCACGGAATTGGTCAGCAAACTCAACGACGACGACACGGCCATGAGCGTATGGCGGTGCCGCGTGAGCTCGACGGGAATCTTGCCCTGATGAATCGCACGCTGCACGGTGTGCACCGCTTCGCCGCGATTGAGCACATGCTGCAGTTCGGCACGGAACGCCGGCAGCGTGAAATAGTCGATCAGGTAGATCGACCGGAACAAACGTCCCAGCGCGACGCCGCCGTCGTACAACGGCAGGCCGCGTGCGGCAGCCCCGAACCGCGTCAGCGCCTGCACGGCCGTACAGTGCCCGCTTTGGATCGAGGCCACCAGCCGCACGAAGTCATCCCAGATTACCTCGATGGCTTCCAGTTGGACGTCGCGATCGACGACGGCGGCCAGCGCTTCGGGCACGCTCATGCTGACCGGAACATGCAAACGCCGGTCACGCAAATGCGCCAGCCGCGGGCACAGATCGAATCCCAACCCGCGGGCCACCGCCATCCCGAAATCCGTATATCCGTGCGTGTCGACGGCCAACTGAGAGACGTCGTCGGTGCCTTCCTGGCGGATGGCGCCTTCGATGGCCACGCCGGCCTGCCGCTCGTTCAGCACGATCGGCTGGTCGTAGAAGATACCCCACCGATCGCGCACGTGGGTGTAGACGCCGATCGACGCCGTGCGCCGCCGCGGATCGGCACGTGCCTGCCAGACCGTACGGGTCGTCTCGAGCGACATCATGTCGGACGACGCGAGATCCGCGCGCCCCCAGTGCGCTGCGATCGGGTGGCGGTGCATGAAACCAAGCACGGCATCTGCCGCCTCTCGCAGCACGCGCTCGTCGGCGACGCGATGCATCATCTGACGGATCGCGCCGGCCGACAATTCCGGCACCATGCGCGCGACTTCGGCGGCCGACATCGACGTGCCGTGCGCGAGCACGGCCGCGTAGACCATCAGTAGCTCGCTGCGCGCACGAGGTTCGCGGCCCAGCAGCAACCAACTGAACCGCGTCTCGCTATCGATCTCCAGGAGGATGCGCGGCAACTGGCCGTCCGGATGAACATTGAAGATCGCGCGGCGCAGCGCTTCGACAGCAGGTTCGGCCCGCTGCGCCGAGGCGGGATCGAGGTGGATCGCCGTGTCGACCCGAACCTCACCACGCGACACGGCTTGCGTCAACCGTTCAAGGCCCTCGCTCAGGTGCGCGCAAATCGGCTCGATATACTCTTTGGGGTCCTGCGACAGTTTCAGATGACCATAAAAGTGGTTGCGCTGCGCCTTCCAGGTGTCGTCGGGAATCAGCAGCGTGGCCTGGCTGCGGAACGCGAAACTGTGCTCGACGAAGACTGAGCCGTTGCGCAGCGCGACCCGCAACGCGGACAAGGTCGCCCATTCGAACGCAAGCAGTGCCTGCACGCGGTCCTCGCCGGCCACGGTCCGTTGCCAGGCGCGCCCGACCGGCACGGATACATCCGCCGGCAGTTCACGTTCGCCGCAAACGTAGATCGTTCGCAGTACCTCCAGCGCGTCAATGACGGGATGCGGGGTTTGCGACGCGAACGGCAGCGTCAACAACTTCGCCAGCATCGCGCGGGCGACGCGTTGTTTGGTCAGCAATTGCGCGCGCACCAGGCTCGCGCGGCTCGGGCCGCTTTGGGCGAGCGTCGTGTCGGCCAGTTGCACTAGACGCGCGACTAGCGCGTCGTGCGCCAGGGTGGCGTCGGTCGCGAGCGCTTTCACGGCCGTCGCAAATTCGCGCAGTTGCGCTTTCAGGTCCGGGCGCGTTGCGTCGACCTTGCGGCCGGCTTCATTGACCATCTTGCGCTGCCAGCGGGCAAGCATCCACAGCAGCTGATCCGTGGCGACGCAGAGCGCGTAACGCATGAAGCATGCGGCCTCAAGCTGACGGACAGGCTGACGGATGCGCTTGCTCACCGACGGCGGACGGTTCGCGCAGCGTCGCGCGTAGTGTCGCACCGTCGCTTCGTTGCACTCGACTGGCCAGTCACGATGTACACCGAGCTTGGTCAGGCGCTCGATCTTTCGAAACAACTCGCCCATCTGATTCGTCGAGTTCCGTAATGGCACGGACCAGACCCACTGCTGTAGGCTGGCTCCGCCCGATTCCGGTCGCGGCAACAACATGCCCCATTGATCGAGCGCCGCGGCGCCGAACGCTACCTCGAGACGGTGGATTAGCGCGGCTTCGACGTCCTGCACTGCCTGCACGATCAGTTGCTGCAGTGCGCGGTCGTGAACGATCAGGACCCGGTGCTCGTAAAGCCATTGCTTGAGGTCGAACAGCGCCGTGCTGCGATCCTGCCGGCCCGACAGCCGTTCCTTAAGCCAGCGCACGACGTAGCGCCGCTGGTGCTCGGCCATGGGCTTGAATCCGAGCGCATCGTAGGCAAGCCTCTGGTGATCGGCGAGCGTGTCGGTGCGGTCATCGTACAGTGCGCGCAACGTCCCCAGATCCGGCGAGTCGATGCCGAGTTGCTCGCCGAGATGCTGCCACAAACGATTTGGAACCTGTTTGTAAGCATCGAGCGTGCGGCCGGTCATCCGCACGAAGCCTAGGTGGAGCGCGACCGCCAGGCGGTAAAGATGCGAGCGGCGGCCGTCGATCAGGGCGCGCTCGCGGGCGGAGAACGTGAAGAAGGTGTTGAGCTCGAACTCAGTCAACTCATGCGGGAAGTGCCGCACGCCGAGGTAGGCGAGGCGCCAGTGGTCCATCGTGCGCATCCCGAAGCGGAAGACGGGCTGTGCAGCATAGCGAGAAATTTGGTGACGGACAATCGCGGGCCGAATATGACATATTCGTAGCGTTGTCGTGTGCCGTCCAACGAATCGGCCGCGGAAATCGGGCTTGTCAGGTTTCGGATAGGCGACTATGTGAGAGTGCCGGCATGCACGAAAACTGAAAGCCGATCTTGAGCAGCCTGAACGAGGTCGTCTACGCCGAAATCAACCCAAGGCGACGACGCCTTGATAACCGACAAACAGCCCAACGAGCATGATCAGCGCGCCAGAGAAGTACGGCGCCTTCCGCGCGAAATCGCCGAACCCGCTCCAGCGCTTCGACACGTGCTTCAAGCTGATCGCAGCCAACGTCCCCGAGACGACCATCGTCAGCGCCAGCCCGATACTGAAGCACAGCACCAGCGTGGCACCGAGCGCGATCTTCTTGAGTTGCAGGCAGAGCAGCAACACCGTGATGGACGCGGGGCACGGAATCAGCCCGCCTGTCAGCCCGAACATCACGATTTGACCCGTCGTGACTTCGCGGTTGGCAAACCGCCGACGAATATCGTTGGCGTGCGCGAGTTCGTGCGCATCCTGATAGCCGGCGTCCGATATGTTGAGCCCGTCTTGGTCGGCGCCGGCGTGGTGATGGTGACCGTGCTCGACGAACTCGACGTCATAGTCATGGCTGTGGTTGCCATGGCCGAGACTCAGTCGAGCAAGAAACTCGTGCGGCTCCGGAATCTCCTGCACCGATTCCACGAATCCGTCTCCCATCCTGAACGTGAAGGCCTGCCGGCTGCCGTCCTGACGTTCGGTTTCGATCCGGACCTCATCGGAGCTCCACACGTGACTGTGCCGGCCTTGTCGATACAGACGGAAGCGAGGCGGCACGCCGTCCTCGAACACTTCGAGACGCACGACGCCATGCCCGGTATCGATCAGCTTGGCTTCATCGCCGTGATCGTGGTGGTCATGGTCGTGATGATCGTGAGCGTGTGCGAGTCGCTGCTGACGCCAGGTCCGCCAGATCATCCACGCGGCAACGCCGACGATCAGTACCGCCGACGCGACCTGGAAGTAGGGTTCGCTGGTCTCGGCATTCCAGTTGCGCCCGAAGTACATCCCGGCCAGCGCGACGGCCCATACGACAGCAGTGTGCGAAATCGTCGCGGACAACCCGAGCAGCACTGCCTGACCGACGGTCCCGCGGATCGCGACGATGAATGCCGCCATCATCGTTTTCGAGTGGCCCGGCTCGAGGCCGTGCAAGGCACCCAGCAGGATCGCGCTGGGAATGAACAGCCAGGCGTTGGACGCGCCTTGCTGAAGAAGCGTGGAAAATTCCGTCATGGCGGACTCTTACAGGTATTTGGTAATTGCCTTCAGCTCGGTCAGCGCCGCGTCTGCCGAACCGCCTTCATGAATGGCGTGGTCGATGCAGTGATCGATGTGGTCGCGAACGAGCGCCTGCTTTGCATTACCGACCGCGCTCTCAACCGCCTGAAGTTGCTGCGCGACTTCCACGCAGGGGCGGCCTTCCTCGAGCATGGCGATCACGCTTTTCAGGTGTCCTTCGGCACGTTTGAGCCGCTTGATGATGTCCGGGTGTGATGCGTGGATGGTCACGGTTGCCCCACTTCCAAGAGAGATAGCGACGACGAATGTGTGCGTCGATCGCGATGGTGCGACGTCGAGGTTGCGAATTATATCCTATCCTCCTGGATAGGATATAGGCAAAGCATCCATGCTGGTGCCAATGATGGATATCTGGGGACCACGAATGCGAGATGCGCGGTGCGTTCATGTCGCTTCGGACCCCACAATCCAAACTGAGACGCCGTCCGGATCCACCGCAAAATGGCAAGCATGTCGCTCGACTAGGCTGCTATCCCCGATTGCAAGGTCGAAGTGAACACGGGCGATTTCGACACGTGCGAAGCGCTCGCCGTTGCGTAGCTCGATCGAGTCGACGACCGCCTCGAACGATCCCGGTCCGCCGACTGGGCGAATCGCGCGGGCGGCCACACGCCACATGACGCGCTGCCTCACGCCGATCGATCGGTTGGCGGTCTCGATGAACAATTCGTCGTTCACCCGGATCAGCCCGGGGGCATGAATCACGCCGCTGCCGACGTTTCTCAGGCCGAGCAATTCCGCGACGCGCATGCTTGCCGGTTGCTTGAATACCTGCTCGATTGCGCCGGTCTGAAGGACCCGGCCCTGATCAATGACGAGCACTTCATCGGCGAGCAGCGAAGCCTCGTCCGGGTCGTGCGTAACAATGATCGTCACGGCGGAAATCTCTCGCTGAAGCTCCCTGAGCGATCGTTGCAGTCGGCGACGGCGAGGCGTGTCGAGCGCCGAAAACGGTTCGTCGAAAAGCAGCAGGTGACTGTGGCGCGTCAGCGCCCGAGCGACTGCGACGCGTTGGCGCTGGCCAAACGACAACTGGTGCGGCAATCGATTCAGCAGCGCCGTCAGGCCGAGGTGGTCCACCCAGTAACGTGCGCTCGCCGCATCGGCATCGACCGGAAACGCCAACTGCTGAGCCACAGTCATGTGCGGGAACAGCCCGTAGTCCTGCGGCGTATAGCCGATCTGCCGTCGCTCGGGCGGCAACGCGCCGAGATCCAGCTGGCCGAGCATGACTGTACCGCCTTCATTTTGCTCGAGTCCCGCGATCAGCCGCAATGCGAGTGACTTGCCGGAACCCGATGGTCCGATGATTGCGAGCCGCTTCGTGGATGGGGTCCAATTGAGATCGAGACTGAACGTGCCGAGGCGCTTCGTCAGTTGAACGGCGAGGCACGGGTTCGGTAAAGCGTCAGCGATCACGGCACGCGGCGGTGCAAATGGTGGTTCGTCACCATTGACGGGGGGCGCCGCCGCGTCGATCCGCGCGCCGCGGCTGTATACCGACAACATGGCGCAGATGACGGCAATGGCCAGCGTGGGCAGCAACAGCGGCATCATCGCCGGCAGTCCCTGCCCGCCAAATACGACATAGGTGTACACGGGCAATGAATAGGGGTGATAGGCGACCATCACCGTCGCACCGAACTCACCGAACGCGCGTAACCAGGCAAGCGCGAGGCCGGCGCGGATCGCGGGCCATGCCGCAGGCAACGCAACCCGAAAGAACCGATTGCCCGCGTGATGCCCGAGCGTGGCGGCGACGTCTTCGAACACCGGGTCGATCGAAGCAAACGCCGAGCGGGCCGCAACGATCAGGAAGGGCGCGGCGACGAACGTTTCCGCGAGCACGATGCCTGCGAACGAGTCGGTGAGTGCCCCACCTGTCACGCGGCCGACCCAGCTGTAAGGGCCCACCAGAAAGAGCAGCAGCACCCCGCTCGTCAACGGCGGCAACGCAAGCGGCAATTGCACGACAAAGCCGAGCAGCGCCATCGCCCGGGAAGATGACCGCGCCAGCCAGTACCCGAGCGGCACGCCACCGACCAGAATGAGTAGCGCGGCGACACTCGCACTGCCAGCCGAAACGGCAACCGCCGACCAGGTCGTGCCCCAGTCGACGCCGGCCCAGTCGGCTTGCCCGATCTGTGGAATGCTCGCGACGAAAGGCGCGCACAGATACACCGCGAGCAACCCCGCGAGCGCGACGAGGGGCCGCGCCGTTGAACGCTTCATTGTGCCGCGTCGATGACAGCCTGCAGCGACGGCGGCACCGCCTGCGCGTTGCCGGCGACCGTCGGTTTGACCACGTCGACGCCGTGCTCCTTGAGCAGCGCGCGCCCCTTTGCGCTCAACAGGAAATCGACGAACCGGGCTGCACCGGCCGGGTTGGGCGCATCTCCGAGGATGGTCAGTGTGTAACGCGCCTTTGCCTGCAGCTCGGGCGCCGGCCGTACTGCAGGAATCTTCAGATCAGACGTTTCCGTCGAGTAAAAGAATCCAGCGTCGAGCTGGCCCGACTGCAGACGGCCGACCAGTGTCTCCTCGGGCAGCACCTGTTCGGGATTCTCCGGTGCGCCAAGCGTCTTTTCGACGAGATCCGGCTGATGGTAGAAGTCCGCGGCCTTCTTCATCATGTCGACGGTAAATGCACCTTTGGGATCGAGCTTCGGGTCCGTCCGACCGATGCGAATGCCCGGCTCCCGCAGCACCTGATCCCACCGTTTCGACTTGAATTCCCCCGCAAAGTGGCTCCGCGAGTTATAGCCGATCAACAACGGCGACTCGGCAAAGTTCACGTACCACGTCACGTGATCACCGTTTGCGGCCCCCATCAGACCATCGTTGACCTTCGGGCTCGCGCTGATGAACACGTCGCCGCGCCGCAGCTTGCCCTTGATCTCGTTGGCAATCTTGTTCGATCCGGCCGCGTACCCGTGGAATCGCAGGCCTGTGTCCTTTTCGAATGCGGGACCGACGCTGCGCTCCATCACGTTGACGAGGGAGCCTGCATAGAGCACATCGACGGTACCTTCGTAGGCGACACTGGTTTTTGCGATCAACACTCCCGCCAACATCGCGCAGCAGGCAAGCAGCTTGCGCCCCATCTCCATCCCCCATACGCCGTTATGAAGTTACGTATATTACGGCTAATTGGGGGCGTTCATTGGCGGTCCCTGTTCCCGCCACCCAATCCGCTTGGAACTTTGCGGCATCTCGCTCGTGATGTGGGTGACGGGACGGGACCGTTGGCGACAGGCGGCACTTCGTTTCATGACGAAGTTTCCGGATCGTGAGCAGCGATCCGGAAGCCATCAGTGATCCACAGTGCAATGTCTCCGTTCAGGTAGCGCGCAATGAAGCCCGACTGCGCAAGCATCACTGTACACATTTGACTTCGCTGCTCACCGTGCGCGCACTACACGGCCACAGGACGTGATTTGTCGAGATTGCTCATTCAGTTGCCGATGTCCTCAGGAGGCATACCATCGCGCAGCGGATCGAACGGCTTGAATCCTTGTTGAGTGAGCGATATTCGAAGTCAGGCGAGGGTCGTGTCGGAAACCGTCGCCGCCAGCGGGTGGCGCGAGATCTTGATGCTGGTCACGCCCAGCATCCTGGGGAGCTGATCGCTCGCCACTGTCAGCGGGACGGGTCCAGGACCATTGCCGGCCGTTGGTATCGGAAAGGCGGTCGAGCGCGCGGTATGGAACGTGACATTCCCCTCCACCTTGGAAACGATCTGATGGATATGTCCATTCAGGACGGTGACCGAGCCGAACCGCTTCAGATAGCTCATCGCCTGGCCAGCATCGCCGGTGCCCCAACCCCACGGGGCGTAAATCGTCCACATCGGCATGTGGGCAAAGACGACGATCGGCGTGCTGGACGAACGCGCTTTCAAGTCGCTTTCCAGCCAGGAAAGCTGGTCCTCGCCCAGACTGCCCAGCGCGTTTGGCGCGAAATGCAGCACGTTGACGAGCCCGATGAAGTGCACGCCATTGTGGTCGAAGCTGTAATAGCCCCGGTTGTCCGAGGCTTTGCCGAAGCGTTTGAAGTATTCGCCCTGCGGTCCGTCTGTCACATCGTGTTCGCCGGGCACGGTATGCAACTCGGTGATTGGATTGAGCCCCGACAACAATTGGGCCGCGAGGTCGAACTCTTCCGGCTTTGAAAGATGGGTGATATCGCCCGTATGAATCGCCAGCGCCGGCTTGATCGGCATGGCGTTGACGTAATCAATCGTCTGTTTGAGTGTACCTGCGACGTCTGGATTGGCTTCCTTGTTGAAGCCAATATGCGAGTCGCTGATCTGCAGGAACAGCGGCACGACCGAGGCCGCCGCCTTGTCCTTGCTACTGGCGGCGAGCGCTAATTCCACGGGCGTGAGGACGCCTCCGGACAGGACAAACAGGGTGCCCGCACCACCGAAGGCGAGGCATTTCAAGGCGCTGCGGCGCGACGGCCGGGAAGGAAGATCTGACGACATGGTGACCTCTCGAATGGAATCCGGAGGTAAACCGCCGGTTCGCCCGGTGGGCCTCCAGAGCTGGTTTCAAGAGCAATACCGCAGAGCCGTCCGTTTTATTCCCAGCTCGGAAAACGCATAGCTGGACGACTCGCGGCTCGTGTCGCATTTCCTTGGAACTCAGCAATCGACGGACCATCGACCGCTGCCGACGTCCAACACCTCGACCAAGAGGAGGGCCACACCGAGATCAGCATCTCATTGCGCCCTTCGCTGGGATCGCTATAGTCGACCATAGGAGTGCAGGCCGGCAAGAAACATATTGACCCCAAGGAAGGCGAAAGTCGTGACCAATAGCCCACCAAGTGCCCACCAGGCCGCGATCCGGCCGCGCAAACCCTTCACCAGACGAAGGTGGAGCCATGCGGCGTAGTTAAGCCAAACGATCAATGCCCACGTCTCCTTCGGGTCCCAGCTCCAATACCCACCCCACGCATCGACCGCCCATAAAGCCCCCAGAATTGTCGCAATCGTGAAGAACAAGAAGCCAAGCGCGATTGACTTATACATCACGTCGTCCAGCAGTTCCAAGCTGGGAAGCCGGTCAACAATGAGTCCTCGGTCCTTCAACAGATAACTGACGGCCACCATGGAAGCCAATGCAAATCCTCCATAGCCAATAAAATTGGCTGGCACGTGAATCTTCATCCACCAGCTTTGCAGCGCGGGCACCAAAGGCTCAATCTGATCTGCTTGACGTGAAAATGTATACCACAGCAAAAATCCGATAGACGCCGATATCACCAACAAAACGAATGGACCGACCGCGCGAGTCTCATATCGCTCTTCGTAGTAAAGATAGAGCATCGCCGTGATGAGGCTGAACAAAACAAAGACTTCGTACAAGTTGGACACCGGGATGTGTCCGATGTCCGGGCCGAGCAGGTACGATTCGTACCAACGAACCATCAGTCCCGCTGAACCGAGAACGGTCGCACTCCAGCATAGCTTGCTTCCGAGGCTGAAACCCAGTTCGGATTTGAACACAAGCCCGCCCCAGAAAAAAGCGGTCGACAGGAAAAATAACGTGCACATCCACAATATCGCAGTGGGGCTTGAAAGCAGGTACTTGAGAAAGAAATTGCTTGCACTGTGAGAACTGTCACCTGCATAAAGAAGAATCGCTGAAAGCGAGAGAATAGCGATGAGCATCAACGTCCATCGTGCCGCTTTCCAATGCCAGCCCAGCAAGATAGACGTGGGGGCGGTCAAAATCAGAATTGTTTCCTCATACACATTCATGTATTCGTGATAGCGCATCAGGGCAAATACTGCGCCGCCGACTATCAGTATGGCGTAAAACCAATCAAACGCGGATCGCCCTGTGAGAAGTGATCCCGAATTGTCGTTCGATATATATTCCATGCTATCAGATTCCGATATTGACAGTTCGTTGAAACGGATTGGGGTGCCATCGATCTCACAATTTCTCCATTTTTAGCTCTGCCGCTTTTTTGCCGTCATATGAGAGATAAAATGACTTATTGACGATGGGTGGGTGATGCTGTCCGTCTCATGATGGATTGCCTGGGGTGTGGGAAGTGACGGGAAGGCCGTCAGCAAGCCACTGTGCAAAGCCCCCCTCCAGGTAACTGGCAGCGAAGCCTAACTGCGCAAGCGTGGCTGCGCACATTTGACTTCGTTCTTGACCGTGGGCGCAGTACACAACTACCGTACGAGATTGCTCGAGATCACCCATCCAGTTACCGACGTCTTCAGGGGCATACCATGACGCGCCGATGATTATTTTCCCGCTCTCATTGAATGCGGACTTTCGCCTTACGTCAACAATCTGCGGTGGCTGGTTACTTTCCAGTGCTGCCAGCAGATCGCGCGAAGATACTGCGATTGCGGTCGTCATGATTTTGCACTCCTATAGTTCAAAGTAAGGCATACGAGACACAATTGAGACTTAGTTCAGGCCAATCGATATGCGGAATCGCTGGTACTAACCGCGCGCGTCAGTTGCTGTGATTGCCGGGACGGGCGACGTATACTCCTGCCAGCCGCGATCACCAATCAATGGCTCCGGTCCGGACTGCTTCGGATACTGCCAGCGGCAATGACTTGCCCCTTGTCGCGATACTCGACCTCACGCCCCTGAGCATAAATATCGAGGCATTCTGGTTCCGATATTCTCTCGGACCGTACCAGGCATAGTTGACCGTTCCTGACGAACCAACGCCCGGTTTTTTCTCGCCCCCTTTCCACCAAGACAAGACGCCCGTCCGGTAGATAGTGATGCAGCCAGTGCGCGTTGTCGGAGACGTACTTGTTGGTCAGCTTGGCGCGAATTTGCGCGGCGCTCAGCAGCTTGAACGAGGCATTCTGCGCGATGGCCTCGCTCGATCCGATGGCAAACAACGCCAACGCCAGAGTCAACGGCGACATCCATCGCTTTCGCACCATCGCGAACGGGGCTGTCTCGCCAACTTTCACTGCGTCGTTCGAATTCACACGCAAAAACAATCGTCGGCTTCGGACAAGCGATGCAGCGATGCGGCCGTGCGAGACGCCCGATCGGGACAGGCGTGCACGTTCATCAGATATTTGCATGGGCGACATTTCCTGTTTTCGTATCCACCGTACATGGATAGTTCTCGTTGCCGCCAATCATCGTCTAGAGGGCGAGGCCGGCACACGGCGGGTCGCCACTGACTCGTTTGCAGCGGTTGCCATGGATTCTACTTGTAGATTTCGCTACATGCCAGTAGCATACGTGACATGACATCAATTTCGACATGGTCGCTCCTTGTTCTGACCCTGCCCACGGAAAACGCAACGGCCCGGATGCGTTTCTGGCGCGCGCTCAAGGCAAAGGGCGCGGCGGTGCTGCGCGACGGCATTTATCTGTTACCCCACACGGAAGAACGCGAGCAGATGCTGCGCGAGTTGGCCGTCGCGATTGCCGACAGCGGCGGCACTGCGCATCTCCTGCGGGCGCCCAGCCTCGATGCGTCGCAGGAAGCGGAATTCCGCGCACTGTTCGATCGCAGCGACGACTACGCGACGTTCATCAATTCGCTGGCGGACGCGCGCAAGACGGTCTCCGGCCAATCTGCGACCGACCTGACCCGGCTGTTGCGACGTTTGCGCAAGGACTATGAGGCGCTCGTCGCGACCGACTATTTTCCCGGCGACGCGGCGACGCGCGCCGAGGTCGCGTTGCAGGACTTAACCGCGCTCGTCGACACCGTGCTGTCGCCCGGAGAGCCGCATCCCGCGGAGCGAGTCATCCGCCTGCTGTCATGCGACGCGTATCAGGGCCGCACATGGGCGACGCGCGAGCGCATGTGGGTCGACCGCGTCGCCAGCGCATGGCTGATCCGCCGCTTCATCGACGCCGACGCCCGCTTCGTCTGGCTCGCGTCCCCCGGCGACTGCCCGCCGGACGCGCTCGGCTTCGACTTCGACGGCGCGGCGTTCACCCATGTCGGCGAACGTGTGACGTTCGAGGTACTGCTGGCAAGTTTTGGGCTCGACAAGGATCAGGCGTTAGTACGGCTCGGCGAGATCGTGCACGCACTCGACGTGGGCGGTCCCGCCGCACCCGAAACGGTCGGCTTCGAGGCCGTGATGGCCGGCACGCGCCGACGCGCGGAAAACGACGATCAGTTGCTCGAACAGATGGGCGCGGTGCTCGACTCGCTGTATGCGCACTTCGCCTCGAACGGAAAGAACGAAACCGGGGGACGGTCATGACCACGACGGTAGCGACAAACGCGCCGACCTATTCATTGGGCCAACTGGTCGGCTACATGCTGCGCCTCGGCGCGCTCGGCTTCGGCGGCCCGGTCGCTCTCGCCGGCTACATGCGCCGCGATCTCGTCGATCAGCGCGGCTGGATCACGGAAGCGGACTACAAGGAAGGAATGACGCTGGCCCAGATGGCACCGGGTCCGATGGCGGCGCAGCTCGCGATCTATCTCGGTTTCGTTCACTACCGGCTCCTTGGTGCCACGCTCGTCGGCTTTGCGTTCGTACTGCCGTCGTTCCTGATGGTGGTCGCGCTCGGCTTCGCGTATGCGCACTTCGGCGGGCTGTCGTGGATGCAGGCCGTGTTCTACGGCGTCGGGGCCGCGGTGGTCGGCATCATCGCGATGAGCGCGTACAAGCTCACGACGAAGACCATCGGCAAGGACAAACTGCTTTGGACAATCTTTCTGACGCTCGCGGCCGTGACGTTCATCACGGAGTCGGAAATCGCGTGGCTCTTCATCGTCGCCGGATTGATTTGCTGGTTCTGGCGGGCACCGCCCAAGTGGCTAAACAGGGGCGGCCTGAACGCGATTGCGGCCGCCAACCTGCCGATCGCGAGCAACCTGCTGAGCGGCGTCGACCTCTCCGTGCTCACGCAGATCGGCATCTTCTTTACCAAGGCCGGCGCGTTCGTCTTCGGGTCCGGCCTTGCGATCGTGCCGTTCCTGTATGGCGGTGTCGTCACCGAACATCACTGGCTAAACGACAAGCAGTTCGTCGATGCCGTGGCCGTCGCGATGATCACGCCCGGCCCGGTCGTGATTACGGTCGGCTTCATCGGGTATCTGGTCGCGGGCTTTTCGGGCGCGCTCGTTGCCGCGCTCGGCACGTTCCTGCCTTGCTATCTGTTCACCGTGATCCCTGCACCCTACGTCAAGAAGTACGGCCACCGTCCCGACGTCAAGGCGTTCGTCGACGGCATCACGGCGGCGGCGATCGGCGCGATCACGGGCTCGGTTCTCGTGATCGCGAAGCGCTCGATCGTCGACATCCCGACCGCCATCCTCGCACTTGCAACGGTCGTGCTGCTCTGGCGTTTCAAGAAGCTGCAGGAACCGGTGATCGTCACGGCCGCGGCGCTGATCGGCCTCGTCGCGTATCCGCTTATTCATTCGCACGCCATTTGACTGCGCGTGCGTGCAACTTGTGAGGAAAGTGATCGTGGCAATACCTTGGATCGTTCTGCACAACACCACCGCTGCGGTTGCTTGCGTCTTCTGGACCGGGCGAGTACTGCACGGGCCGCGTTGATTGACCAAAGGCAATGGAAACGGTCATGCGGCTTCAGCTCAAATCGACATTACTTGCCACCGTCAACACGAGCGGCGCGCAATGGATCGTGCCAACCAGGCTGGCATTAGCCGTCCTCCTGCTTTTCCCGATCGACGGAAGTATCCAGCACCTGTTCGCCTTCCGCGTTGCCGATCTTTCGGCGCTGTCGTTCAGTTCGGCTGCCCTCGGCAAGGCGCTTCGCGCCATTGAGATTCTCGCCGGACTGAGCTTCGTCGCAGGACTCGGTGCCAGATTGGCCGCTTATCCAACTGTGGTCATTTTCGCCGTGCGAGCGCTCGCCAATTCTGCGAACTCGTTCCCCTGGTTACGAGACGCCATGAACGGCGTGATCGTACCTCACGGCGACTGGGGCTATGGCGCGATGTATTTCGGCGTTGCGCTGCTTCTCGGCGAATTCCTGGATGTGGGCAGCGGCCGATGGTCGATCGACTACTGGCTTTCCCGGAAACTCAAGGAATCCGGCGAGCCCCGCTCAGGGCGTTGAAAAGACGCAATCACGTTTAACTTGAAAGGAGGTACCCATGAACTGCGAGATGAAACAGCTTGCCTGCGATCCCTCCCGGCTGGCAGGTCTGTCGGAAAAGCTCATCGTCAGTCACTACGAGAACAACTACGGCGGCGCCGTGAAACGCCTGAACGCGATCACTGCGCAACTTGCCAGCGTCGACGTAGCCAGTGCGCCCGTCTTCGTCGTCAACGGACTCAAGCGTGAAGAACTCATCGCTGCGAATTCCGTGATCCTGCATGAGATCTACTTCGACTGTCTTGGCGCCAGCGGCAAGCCGGCCGGCGATCTCGAAGCGGCACTCACGCGCGATTTCGGCAGCGTCGAGCGCTGGGCGGCGGAGTTTTCCGCGATGGGCAAGGCGCTCGGCGGCGGTTCCGGCTGGGTGCTGCTCACGTGGTCGCCGAGGCTCGGCCGACTCGTCAACCAGTGGGCGTCCGACCACACCCATACGCTCGCGGACGGCGCGCCCGTTCTCGCGCTGGACATGTACGAGCATTCCTATCACATCGATTTCGGTGCGAAGGCGGCAGCGTACGTGGACGCGTTCATGGAGAACATCAACTGGACAAACGTCGCAGACCGCTTCGCTTCAGTGAGCGGCTGAGCGTCGCGCTGCACATCACCGATCAACTAATCCAATCAATCAATTCGATGGAAATGAATTCTGTTGGGCCGCCGCGATCCGATGTTCCGGTTTTTGAAGCCCCCGCGCATGAACGGCATGGCGTCTCGTTCCGTGAGGCATTCTGGGTGTGGGTTCGCGTTGCCGCGCTCAGTTTTGGCGGCCCCGCGGGGCAGATCGCCGTGATGCACCGGATCCTGGTCGAGGAAAAGCGCTGGATCAGCGAAACGCGCTTTCTCCATGCGCTGAACTATTGCACGCTCGTACCCGGCCCGGAAGCTCACAAACTCGCGGTTTACGTCGGCTGGCTGCTGCACCGGACACGCGGCGGCCTCGTGGCCAGCATCCTGTTCATCCTGCCCGGTCTCGTCGCGCTTGGCGTCCTGAGCTGGATCTACGCGACCTATGGAGACGTCGGTTACGTTCAGGCCTTGTTCTTCGGCCTGAAGGCAGCCGTGCTTGCGGTCGTCCTGGAGGCGGTGGTGCGCGTCGGCCGGCGTGCGTTGAAAACCCGCACGATGGTCGCCGTCGCGGCGCTATCGTTCATCGCGATCTTCTTTTTCGCGGTACCGTTCCCGGCCATCATCGTCGCGGCGGCAGCAGTCGGCCTCATTGGCCGCGCGACCGGCGCCATGTCGCCGCGTGGCACTGCCGCACAACGCGAGACCGAGCACGACGACGGCCCGCTGCCCGCCATTGACGCCGCGTTCGCCGTGGAGATTCCCGAACACGTGCGGCCGTCGCATGCCCGTGCGCTGAAGGTGACAGCGATCGGCCTGCTGCTCTGGCTCGGGCCGCTGTTTGCCTTTCTGGCGACGATCGGACCGGACAGCGTGTTCACGCACATCGCCACCTTCTTCAGCAAGATGGCGGTGCTCACCTTCGGCGGCGCCTATGCAATCCTGACCTACGTTGCACAACAGGCCGTCGATCACTATCACTGGCTCGCCCCCGGCGAGATGCTCGCCGGTCTGGGCATGGCCGAGACGACGCCAGGGCCGCTCATCAGCGTCGTGCAGTTCGTCGGCTTCATGGCGGCGTTTCGGCAACCCGGCGCGCTGGACCCGGCGATTGCCGGCACGCTCGGCGGCATCCTCGCCAAGTGGGCAACCTTTGCACCGTCGTTTCTGTTCATTTTCATCGGTGCGCCGTATGTCGAGGCGCTGCGCCACAACAAGGCGCTGAATGCCGTGCTCTCGACCATCATGGCAGCCGTGGTCGGCGTGATCCTGAATCTGGCGATCTGGTTTGCGATTCATACGCTGTTTGCGCAGGTGGACGTCAAACAGGCATTGGGCATGACGCTGCAGATTCCCGTGCTGTCGAGTCTCGATCTTTGGTCTCTAGTCCTTTCGGCAGCAGCCATGGTGGCGCTGTTCCGCTTCAAGCTCGGCATGATGACCACGCTTGCGGGATGCTGCGTCGCCGGGATCGTCATTCACATGATCGGGTAATTCGATGAATGGCTTTGCCGGAGCGTGCGTTGCCGGTATTCAACAGGTGGCGGCCGTACGTTCCGGCGCGAACCAGGGGCAAGTTAAGCCCCGCAAGGAGTAGGTTATGAAACCACTATTCAGATTCCTGTCTGCTACCTCGCTCGTCGCGCTGTGCATTGCACTGGTGGGATGCGAAAAGAGCCCGTTCGAAAAGCAACCCGGCGAAACGGTTGCGATTGCGCAGGTACCCGCCGCGGTGAAAGCAACGATCGATCGGCAATCGCAGGGCGGCAGCGTCAAGGAAATCGAGAAACTGACCCGGAACGGGAAGACGTTCTATCGGGCGTCGGTCCTGCAGAACGGCCAGGAGCAGAAATTCGTCGTCGCCGAGGATGGTGCGCTGATGGCCACGCGCGCGGGTGACGACGAAGAAGACGATGACTGACTGGAAATTCGGTATTTCACCCCTCAGGACAAGGAGTCCATCATGAAATGGGTTACCCGTGAACGGCCGAAGATCGACCGCATTGCCTGCCCGTGGCTCATCGCCCGGTTTATCGACAAGCAGCCGGAATTTCTCTACGTGCCCAACCGGGACGTGCTGCGGGTGGCCGAGGAGACCGGTGCGATTCCCTACGACATCCCAGGCGTCGAACTATCGCATGTCGACGATCTGTGCAGTTTCGATGCGTTTCTGAAGAAATACGGTCTGGAGGACTCAGCGCTGCATCAGCTTGCGACCATCATTCGAGGCGCGGACACGTCGCGCCTCGATCTGACGCCCCAGTCACCCGGGTTGTTCGCGATTTCGCTCGGGCTGTCACAAACCTTTTCAGACGACCATGAGATGCTCCGGCACGGCATGGTGATGTACGACGCCTTATATGCCTGGTGCCAGCTCTGCCAGGCAGAGAAGCACAACTGGCCGCCTCAGATGAACTGAGATCCCTTACTTTTATCAGGAATGCTAATGCTAAAAAGATCGCTTTTTCGTCGAACCGTCCTCGCCTCCCTGTTTGCGCTCGTTGCGGTAAATGCCAGCGCAGCGGCCGGTTCGCCCGCCATGGACACCACCAGCATCGAGCAGGTCACTGGCCTGAAAGGGACATTTTCCAAAGACGAGAACGTCTTCAAGGTGACCAAGCCGCGCAACGACATCAAGATTCAGGTCGACAACTGGACCATGCCGCCGTTCATGGGGCTGACGTCGTGGGCCGCGTTTACGCCGGGTCATCATGGACAGACCATGATGATGGGCGACACCGTGTTGTTCGACGATGAAGTCAATCCGGCGATGAGCGCGGCGCTCGATGCGGGGCTCGAAGTGACCGCGCTGCACAATCACTTCTTCTTCGATCACCCGCGGGTCTACTTCATGCATATCGGGGGGAGCGGCGACGCGAAAACCCTCGCCGAAGGCGTCCGGAAGATTTACGACAGGATCGCCGAGGTACGCGCTGCGCACGCCGAACCGGCAAATGCGTTCCCTGGACGGATTGCGGACGCCAGCAGCATTACCTCGGCTCCCCTCGAGGCGATTCTCGGCAGGAAGGGCCAGACGAACAGCGGCATGTTCAAGGTTTCCATCGGCAAGCCGATCAGCATGCACGGCGTGTCGGTCGGCAACGAGATGGGGGTGAACACGTGGGCGGCATTCGCCGGTACCGACGACGAAGCCGTGGTCGACGGCGATTTCGCGATGCGTGAAAGTGAATTGCAGACCGTGCTGAAAAGCATGCGCGCATCCGGCATCAACATCGTCGCGATTCATGAGCATATGACGGGCGAGACGCCGCGCGTCCTGTTTCTCCACTACTGGGGCAAGGGCAAGGCCGTGGATCTCGCCAAAGCGGTCAAAGGCGCGCTGGTCGCTCAGGCCGGCGTCGAGAAATAATCATGCTCAACCGGCGGTGGCGGGCTGTTGTAATGGTCGCCTGATAACCGCCGGACTACCGGTCGATCACGGTACGTTAGCCAGATGAGGTCCATCATGGGCTCGCTATCGTTCCACGACGAGCGCCGTTCCAGCAGCGCGGCCAGCCACGCGCTGCTGGAAGTCACCGCGCTCGCGAAGCATTTCGGCCAGACTGCCGCGCTGGCTGACGTTGGCTTCACTGTCGACGAGCATGAAATCCTCGGCATCATTGGCCCAAACGGTTCCGGCAAAACCACCCTGATGGAATGCCTCGCGGGCTTGCTCCCCGTCGACCGTGGCACGGTGAAGTGGGCGGGGAAGTGCGCTGCCCCCGGCGCACCGCAAGGAGCGGCTGTTCTACGTGCCGGACGGCGTGTTGCCATACGGCGAGCAAACGGTCGGGACCGTGCTTGGGTTCTACCGCGAGACCTTTCGCGCATCCGTTTCGCGGCTACATGACGTGGTCCGGCAACTGGCGCTCGACGAGATGCTGGCCAGGCGTGGTACCACGCTATCCAAGGGCTACCGGCGCCGTCTGCTGCTCGCCATCGGGATGCTGTCGCCGCAGCCATTGTTGTGTCTGGATGAGCCATTCGATGGCCTTGACCTGCGCCAGACGCAGGCGGTGATGGCCTTGCTGCGCGACGAAGTGCGAGCGGGGCGTGCCTTGCTCGTCGCGATTCATCAGCTTGTCGATGCGGAGCGCCTGTGCGACCGGCTCCTGCTCCTGTCCGGTGGCCGTGTCCTGGGCGAAGGGACGCTGGAAACGTTGCGGGAACTGGCAGGTGTCGATGGCTGTGGCCTCGAGGAGGTGTTCCTTGCGCTCACCTGATCCTCGCTCGACCGCCGCGATACTTCCGGCGCTATTTCGCAACGAGGTACGCAATCTGCTGACCTCGCGCGCGTTATGGATCCTCCTGCTCATTCTGTCGCCGCTGGTTGGTTATAGCTTCATTCAGGCTGTGAGCCTGTTCGGCGAAGCGAGCCGATCGGCGCTTCAATCCGCTGAGCTGGCGCGCGGCATGACACCGCTCGACGGCATCCTGGTGCCAACCTTCGGCGGGTTCTATCTGGTTGTGACCCTGCTGTTTCCGTTTGTCGCGATCCGCGCCGTCGGTCAGGAGAAGCAAAGCGGCGCCCTGAAGCTGGCCCTCCAGTCACCGGTCCGTGTCCCCACCCTGGTGGCCACGAAAGTGCTGGCGGTCGGTCTGGTGTGGCTCATCGTGTTGCTTCCGGCCGCTTCGGCAGTCGCAGCGTGGCGGCTGCTGGGCGGCCATCTGTACGGCCCGGAAGTGGCGGGTCTGCTATTCGGGCATGCGCTGTACGGACTGGCGGTCACCGCGATCGCGTTTTTTGCTGCGGCCGTCACGGAGTCGATCGCGACCGGTGCAATCGTCACGCTCGCGTTCACGATTGGCTCCTGGGTGCTGGATTTTGCCGCGTCCGGGCAAGTCGGGTGGCTCGCGAAATTGGCGCCGCTTTCGCTCACCGCGACGCTGCGCGAATTCGAGCACGGCCTCTTTGCTTCTGCGGGGGCGCTTCGAACGCTGACATTCAGCCTTGCCTTGCTGGCCCTGAGCGTTGTCTGGCTACCGCCCGGAACCCGCCTGCGGGCGAAGCTCGCAATCAGTATCGCGATGCTGTTTGCCGCCGCGCTGCTCGTTGCTGGTGCCGGTGAGACCAGGTGGTACGTCGAACTCAGTGAGGACCAGCGTAATTCATTTGATCCTGAGGATGAAGCGGCCTTGCGCAAGATAATGGCGCCTCTGGCGATCACGCTATATCTGTCCCCCGACGACAGTCGGGCGCGCGAGATGGAAAGTGATGTGCTCGCGAAACTGCGCCGCGCAGTACCTCGGCTCACGATCCGGTATGCATCGGTGAAGGCCGGGCCGTTCGGTGCATCGGGCGACGACCGCTACGGTGTGATCGTCTATGAATATGCGGGCAAGCACGAGGAGAGCCGTTCGAACAGTCCGCGCGAGATTCTGCCGATCCTCTACGGTCTGGCCGATGTGACCGTGAAACCGGGAGCGGTGACGATCTATCCGGGATATCCGCTTGTCGCAGAACCGGCCGCGGCCGCGTGGTGGTTTTACGGCGCGTTGCCGGGACTGATTCTGTATGGCTGGTGGCGAACACGAGGCGCTGCACCTGCGCCACGTCGATCCGGCCAGTCGCAACCGAGGGAGAAACAGTCATGAAGCTCCACGCAATAGCCTTGGCATGCACGCTGGGCATGGTCGTCGCGCCAGCCGTCACGGCGGAAGATCAAGTACCGGCCCAATCCGTGTCAATCGATCTTGCTGCGGAAACAGTGGGTGCCGAGCCGGTCAATTTCATTGCCGCCGTGGGCAACTGGCGGATCGGCGCAGACGGCAACCGCAAGGTGTTGACCGTCGATGGCAGCAAGTGGCAAAGGGGGCAGCCATCAGCCGGTCTGGCGGACAAAGCACGGGCGCTGTACGGCGAACGGTACGCGGAGTTCCTGGACAACGTCACGGCATACGCCTACTTCCCGATCGCCGTCGTGAAGCGTATCGATGATTTTCGCGATGGCGAGATTTCACTGCGCTTCAAGGGCATCGCGGGACGAATCGACCAGGGTGCCGGCATCGTCTTTAATCTGAAGCCGAACGGCGACTATCTGGTTCTGCGGGCGAACTGTCTCGAGAACAATCTCGTGCTTTTCAAATACGTGCATGGCGTGCGTAGCCCCGTCAAATGGATCCGCAATACCCCCACGGACACCGGTCGATGGCACGACCTTAAACTCGAAGTGAACGGTGTCAGCGTGAAGGGTTACCTCGACGGCAAGCTGTATCTCGAGGACACGTTGGCTGCGCCGATCAGCGGCAGGATCGGCGTATGGTCGAAGGCCGACAGCGTGATGTATTTCGACGATTTTCGGATGATCACCGCGACGCGCCGACCCGTATCGTGATCATGGTTCTTGGTCTTCTGCCTGTCGGTCGCCGGGCTATGGTCGGCGAAAGGATCAGCCAAGACAAGAAGCAATCAGGAAGTCGTTGAATTGATTGAAAATTATTTCGGGGGCAGACCG
>NZ_ASSI01000135.1:0-18162 GCF_000466765.1 Burkholderia sp. AU4i
GTGAAGGCGGCCGTACGGTCGGTGCTGGCGTCGTCGCCAAGATCATCGAGTAAGCCAGTTATTCGTTGATCGACAGTTTTGGGGCTGGCAACAGCCAGCCCCAGTATGGTTTAGGGGTATAGCTCAACTGGCAGAGCGTCGGTCTCCAAAACCGAAGGTTGGGGGTTCGATTCCCTCTGCCCCTGCCAAAAAATAGCCACGTGTCCTACGTGGCATTTGTTTTAAGGTGTTATGGCGAATCCATCCGTCGAAACTGTAAATACCTCCGGCGATAAGCTGATGCTGGCCCTGGGCGTATTGCTGGTCTTGGCCGGATTCGTGGGCTTCTTCTGGCTGGCCAATCAGCAGTGGTATGTCCGCGGTGCCGCGTTGGCGGTAGGGATCATCGCCGGCGTGGCCGTCGGGCTGATGTCCGCCCCTGGCAAGAGCCTCATCGCCTTTGCCAAGGATTCGTACAAGGAAGTCCGGAAGGTCGTTTGGCCCACCCGCAAAGAAGCAACGCAAACCACACTCGTCGTGTTCGGTTTCGTGCTCGTGATGGCGATTTTCCTCTGGTTGAGTGACAAATCGATCGAATGGGTGATTTTCTCGGCGATTCTGGGTTGGAAATGATATGAGCGATACTCCGGCATCCCCGAGCGGAAAGCGTTGGTACGTCGTGCACGCCTACTCCGGTATGGAGAAGAGCGTGCAACGTGCGCTTCAGGAGCGCATCGAACGTGCTGGCATGCAGGACAAATTCGGTCAGATCCTGGTTCCGACCGAAGAAGTGGTCGAAGTCAAAGGCGGCCACAAGGCAGTAACCGAGCGTCGATTCTTCCCCGGCTACGTGCTGGTGGAGATGGAAATGACGGACGAAACGTGGCACCTCGTGAAGAACACCGCGAAGGTTACCGGTTTCGTTGGCGGTGCACGTAACCGCCCGACCCCGATTTCCCCGAAGGAAGTCGAGAAGATCATGTCGCAGATGCAGGAAGGCGTCGAGAAGCCGCGCCCGAAGACCCTGTTCGAAGTCGGCGAGATGGTGCGTGTGAAGGAAGGCCCGTTCACGGACTTCAACGGCACCGTCGAAGAAGTCAACTACGAAAAATCGCGCGTGCGTGTGTCGGTCACCATCTTTGGCCGATCCACCCCGGTCGAACTCGAGTTCGGCCAGGTCGAAAAAGTTTGATCCCGATTCGGTGGGCAGCCTCGGCTGCCCACCTTCGCGCTTACGGCCCGCGTCATGGCCGTTGAGGAGCGTCAGTAGCCAGAGGCGAAAGCGCGTTATCACTCACCGAACGCCCTTCCGGCGTTCCAATGAGGTTCACAAATGGCAAAGAAGATTATCGGCTTTATCAAGCTGCAGATCCCTGCAGGTAAAGCCAACCCGTCGCCGCCGGTCGGTCCGGCACTGGGCCAGCGCGGCCTGAACATCATGGAGTTCTGCAAGGCGTTCAACGCGCAGACTCAAGGCATGGAGCCGGGTCTGCCGGTGCCGGTGGTCATCACGGCATTCGCTGACAAGAGCTTCACGTTCGTGATGAAGACGCCGCCGGCGACCGTCCTGATCAAGAAGGCGGCGAAGGTGGACAAGGGCTCGAGCAAGCCGCACACCGACAAGGTCGGTTCGATCACGCGCGCTCAAGCCGAAGAAATCGCGAAGACCAAGATGCCGGACCTTACGGCAGCTGATCTGGACGCAGCCGTTCGCACCATCGCTGGTAGCGCACGCTCGATGGGCATCACTGTGGAGGGCGTGTAAATGGCTAAGATCTCCAAGCGCCGTCAGGCATTTGCCGCCAAGGTCGATCGTCAGAAGCTGTACGCGATCGAAGACGCACTGAGCCTCGTGAAGGAATGCGCGAGCGCGAAGTTCGACGAGTCGATCGACGTCGCAGTCCAGCTCGGCATCGATGCGAAGAAGTCGGACCAGGTCGTTCGTGGTTCGGTCGTTCTGCCGGCAGGTACGGGCAAGTCGGTTCGCGTTGCCGTGTTCGCGCAAGGCGAGAAGGCCGAGCAAGCTCGTGCAGCAGGCGCGGAAATCGTCGGTATGGAAGACCTGGCCGAGCAGATCAAGGCTGGCCAGATGGACTTCGACATCGTGATCGCTTCGCCGGACACGATGCGTATCGTCGGTACGCTGGGTCAGATCCTCGGCCCGCGCGGCCTGATGCCGAACCCGAAGGTCGGTACGGTCACGCCGGACGTCGCAACCGCCGTCAAGAACGCGAAGGCTGGTCAGGTGCAATTCCGTGTCGACAAGGCCGGTATCATCCACGCGACCATCGGCCGCGCATCGTTCGAGCCGACCGCACTGCGTTCGAACCTGTCGGCGCTGATCGAAGCGCTGCAGAAGGCAAAGCCGGCAACGAGCAAGGGCGTCTACCTGCGCAAGATCGCACTGTCGAGCACGATGGGCGTCGGCGTGCGTGTCGACCAGGCTACGCTGGCAGCACAGTAAGCAAGTATTCGGGCCGCTTCGTTCGCGAAGCGGCCTACATGGGCTTTGGGCGGTTGTTCGTGCAGGCAAGGCGGGCAACCGGTTATCAAAGACCGTTGGTGGGGCGCAGCAGTCAGGTGATCCCTTAATTCAAGCCAACGCAGATGGCGAACCCGAAAAAGTTTTGCAGTGGTGAAGCCCCAGGCCGTGAAGCGATTCGCGGCATGAGGTGGAAATACTCCTAACGAGGTCGGACGCCGTTGTTGAACGAGGTACGTGAGGTTTCGGCCATGCCGGCCACGCCGAACGTATCGTTTCTGGAGGCTAACCGTGCCGCTTAATAGAGAAGACAAGCAAGCCGTCGTCGCTGAGGTTTCCGCGCAAGTCGCGAAGGCCCAGACCGTTGTGCTGGCTGAGTATCGTGGAATTGCGGTTGGCGATCTGACCAAGCTGCGCGCGAAAGCGCGCGAGCAACAGGTTTACCTGCGCGTGTTGAAGAACACGCTGGCGCGCCGCGCCGTTGAAGGTACGCCGTTTGCTCCGCTGGCAGAGCAGATGACTGGCCCGTTGATCTACGGCATCTCGGAAGATGCAATTGCTGCTGCTAAGGTCGTCAACGACTTCAGCAAGAGCAATGACAAGTTGGTCATCAAGGCTGGTTCGTTCGATGGCAAGGTGATGGACAAGGCTGGCGTGCAAGCGCTGGCAAGCATCCCGAGCCGCGAAGAACTGCTCTCGAAGCTGCTGTTCGTTATGCAATCGCCTGTTTCGGGCTTCGCGCGTGCCCTGGCCGCGCTGGCAGAGAAGAAGCAAGCGGAAGCTGCGTAATCGAACGTGCATCAGCGTCATTGATCGCTGGCTGTATCCGAATTCAATTTAGGAGTATTTCAAATGGCAATCGCAAAAGAAGACATCCTGGCAGCAGTCGAAGGGATGACCGTTCTGGAACTGAACGAACTGGTCAAGGCGTTCGAAGAGAAGTTTGGCGTGTCGGCAGCTGCAGTGGCAGTCGCTGGCCCGGCAGGCGGCGGCGCTGCTGCTGCTGCAGAAGAGAAGACCGAATTCACGGTCGTTCTGGCTGAAGCAGGCAGCAACAAGGTTGCAGTCATCAAGGCAGTTCGCGAACTGACGGGCCTGGGCCTGAAGGAAGCGAAGGACGTCGTTGACGGCGCACCGAAGGCTGTCAAGGAAGGCGTTGACAAGGCTGCTGCTGAAGAAGCCAAGAAGAAGCTGGAAGAAGCTGGCGCGAAGGTCGAAGTCAAGTAAGTTTCGGCGCGCTGTGCGAAGGCTGGCGGTATTTTCACCGCCGGCCTTTTTGTGCTTTGTGGGGACGTTATTCTGGCACTCATTCGGGAGCCCGAATAATCGGCCCCAGAAGCCAAAGAAAACCGCCTGATCGTTGTGATTGGTCACGAATGGCGGTTCTCTTTGTCTTCTGAAGCGACTGCAGAAGGCAAGTTTGGTCGGGTAGCGGGCAACACAGGCATCCGCTGCCGTCAGCCAGCGGTTGGTAGCGGCCAACCACCAAGCTTCTCGGCTCGTTCAAGCCGTCGGACGGCCATCGGGTCTCAGTCGGTGAACACTCGGGTTTGAAACGTCCAGGTATTCCGCCTCGATAGCACCCGCCGTGATTCGGAGATCGTATGCAATATTCCTTCACCGAGAAGAAGCGCATTCGCAAGAGTTTCGCGAAGCGCCCCATCGTTCACCAAGTTCCTTTCTTGCTGGCTACCCAGCTTGAATCATTCAGCACGTTTCTGCAAGCCGATGTGCCGGCCACGCAACGCAAGCCTGAAGGTTTGCAGGCCGCGTTCACATCGGTATTTCCCATTGTTTCGCACAACGGCTTTGCGCGCCTCGAGTTCGTGAGCTACGCGTTGTCCGCGCCGGCATTCAACATCAAGGAATGCCAGCAGCGCGGCCTGACGTACTGCTCCGCGCTGCGCGCGAAGGTCCGCCTTGTCATCCTCGACAAGGAATCGCCGAACAAGCCGGTCGTCAAGGAAGTGAAGGAGCAGGAAGTGTACATGGGCGAAATTCCGCTCATGACGCCGACGGGCTCGTTCGTCATCAACGGCACCGAGCGTGTCATCGTCTCGCAGCTGCACCGTTCGCCGGGCGTGTTCTTCGAACACGACAAGGGCAAGACGCACAGCTCGGGCAAGCTGCTGTTCTCGGCACGGATCATTCCGTACCGCGGCTCGTGGCTCGACTTCGAATTCGATCCGAAGGACATCCTGTACTTCCGCGTCGACCGTCGCCGCAAGATGCCGGTCACGATCCTGCTGAAGGCCATCGGCCTGACGCCGGAACAGATCCTCGCGAACTTCTTCGTGTTCGACAACTTCACGCTGATGGACGAAGGCGCACAACTCGAGTTCGTGCCCGAGCGCCTGCGTGGTGAAGTCGCGCGTTTCGACATCACGGATCGTGATGGCAAGGTCATCGTCCAGAAGGACAAGCGGATCAACGCGAAGCACATTCGCGATCTCGAAGCCGCGAAGACCAAGTTCATCTCGGTGCCGGAAGACTATCTGCTCGGCCGCGTGCTGGCGAAGAACGTCGTCGACGGCGACACCGGCGAAGTGATCGCGAGCGCGAACGACGAAGTCACGGAAAGCGTGCTCGAGAAGCTGCGCGAAGCGGGCATCAAGGACATCCAGACGCTCTACACGAACGATCTGGACCAGGGCCCGTACATCTCGTCGACGCTGCGTGTCGACGAAACGACCGACAAGACGGCCGCGCGCATCGCGATCTACCGCATGATGCGTCCGGGCGAGCCGCCGACCGAAGAAGCGGTCGAGGCGCTGTTCAACCGTCTGTTCTACAGCGAAGAAGCGTACGACCTGTCGAAGGTCGGCCGCATGAAGTTCAACCGCCGCGTCGGCCGTGACGAGATCGTCGGCCCGATGACGCTGCAGGACGACGACATCCTCGCGACGATCAAGATCCTCGTCGAGCTGCGCAACGGCAAGGGCGAAGTGGACGACATCGACCACCTCGGCAACCGTCGCGTGCGTTGCGTCGGCGAACTGGCGGAAAACCAGTTCCGCGCAGGTCTCGTGCGTGTCGAGCGCGCGGTCAAGGAACGCCTCGGCCAGGCCGAAAGCGAAAACCTGATGCCGCACGACCTGATCAACTCGAAGCCGATTTCGTCGGCGATCCGCGAGTTCTTCGGTTCGTCGCAGCTGTCGCAGTTCATGGACCAGACCAACCCGCTGTCGGAAATCACGCACAAGCGCCGTGTTTCCGCACTGGGCCCGGGCGGTCTGACGCGCGAACGCGCAGGCTTCGAAGTTCGTGACGTGCACCCGACCCACTATGGCCGCGTGTGCCCGATCGAAACGCCGGAAGGTCCGAACATCGGCCTGATCAACTCGCTCGCATTGTACGCGCACCTGAACGAGTACGGCTTCCTCGAGACGCCGTACCGCAAGGTCGTGGACAGCAAGGTGACCGACCAGATCGACTACCTGTCGGCGATCGAGGAAGGCCGTTACATGATCGCTCAGGCGAACGCCGCGATCGACGAGAACGGCACGCTGATCGACGAACTCGTGTCGTCGCGTGAAGCCGGCGAAACGATGATGGTTACGCCGGACCGTATCCAGTACATGGACGTCGCGCCGTCGCAGATCGTGTCGGTGGCAGCCTCGCTGATTCCGTTCCTCGAGCACGACGATGCGAACCGTGCACTGATGGGTTCGAACATGCAGCGTCAGGCCGTGCCGTGTCTGCGTCCGGAAAAGCCGGTCGTCGGTACGGGCATCGAGCGCACCTGCGCGGTCGACTCGGGTACGACGGTTCAGGCGTTCCGCGGCGGTGTGGTCGACTACGTCGACGCAGGCCGTATCGTGATTCGCGTGAACGACGACGAAGCGGTCGCGGGTGAAGTCGGTGTCGACATCTACAACCTGATCAAGTACACGCGTTCGAACCAGAACACGAACATCAACCAGCGTCCGATCGTGAAGATGGGCGACAAGGTCTCGCGCGGCGACGTGCTGGCCGACGGCGCCTCGACGGACCTGGGCGAGCTCGCGCTCGGCCAGAACATGCTGATCGCGTTCATGCCGTGGAACGGCTACAACTTCGAAGACTCGATCCTGATCTCGGAGAAGGTGGTTGCGGACGATCGCTACACGTCGATCCACATCGAAGAGCTGAACGTCGTTGCACGCGACACGAAGCTCGGGCCGGAAGAAATCACGCGCGACATCTCGAACCTGGCGGAAGTCCAGCTCGGCCGTCTCGACGAATCGGGCATCGTGTACATCGGTGCGGAAGTCGAAGCAGGCGACGTGCTGGTCGGCAAGGTCACGCCGAAGGGCGAGACCCAGCTGACGCCGGAAGAGAAGCTGCTGCGCGCGATCTTCGGCGAGAAGGCTTCGGACGTGAAGGACACGTCGCTGCGCGTGCCGTCGGGCATGAGCGGTACCGTGATCGACGTCCAGGTGTTCACGCGTGAAGGCATCCAGCGCGACAAGCGTGCGCAACAGATCATCGACGACGAACTGAAGCGCTACCGTCTCGACCTGAACGACCAGCTGCGCATCGTGGAAGGCGACGCGTTCCAGCGTCTCGCGCGCATGCTCGTGGGCAAGGTCGCGAACGGCGGTCCGAAGAAGCTCGCGAAGGGCACGAAGATCGACCAGGCTTACCTGGAAGACCTCGACCACTACCACTGGTTCGACATCCGCCTCGCGGACGACGAAGCAGCGGCATCGCTCGAAGCGATCAAGAACTCGATCGAAGAGAAGCGTCACCAGTTCGACCTCGCATTCGAAGAGAAGCGCAAGAAGCTCACGCAAGGCGACGAACTGCCGCCGGGCGTGCTGAAGATGGTCAAGGTGTACCTCGCGGTGAAGCGCCGTCTGCAGCCTGGCGACAAGATGGCAGGCCGTCACGGTAACAAGGGTGTCGTGTCGAAGATCGTCCCGATCGAAGACATGCCGTACATGGCCGACGGCCGTCCGGCAGACGTCGTGCTGAACCCGCTGGGCGTTCCGTCGCGGATGAACGTGGGTCAGGTTCTGGAAGTGCACCTCGGCTGGGCCGCGAAGGGCCTCGGCTGGCGTATCGGCGAAATGCTGCAGCGTCAGGCGAAGATCGAGGAACTGCGCGTGTTCCTGACGAAGATCTACAACGAGTCGGGCCGCCAGGAAGACCTGGAAAGCTTCACCGACGACGAGATCCTCGAACTCGCGAAGAACCTGCGCGAAGGCGTGCCGTTCGCGACGCCGGTGTTCGACGGTGCGACCGAGGAAGAAATGGGCAAGATGCTCGACCTCGCGTTCCCGGACGACATCGCTGAACAGCTCGGCATGAACCCGTCGAAGAACCAGGTCCGTCTGTACGACGGCCGCACGGGTGAAATGTTCGAGCGTCGCGTGACGCTGGGCTACATGCACTACCTGAAGCTGCACCACTTGGTCGACGACAAGATGCACGCGCGTTCGACCGGCCCGTACTCGCTCGTCACGCAGCAGCCGCTGGGTGGTAAGGCGCAGTTCGGTGGCCAGCGTTTCGGTGAAATGGAAGTGTGGGCACTCGAAGCGTACGGCGCGTCCTACGTGCTGCAGGAAATGCTGACGGTGAAGTCGGATGACGTGACCGGCCGGACGAAGGTGTACGAAAACCTCGTCAAGGGCGACCACGTGATCGATGCAGGCATGCCGGAATCCTTCAACGTGCTCGTGAAGGAAATCCGCTCGCTCGGTATCGACATCGATCTCGACCGCAATTAATCGGACTACGGAGAGAAAGCAATGAAAGCTCTGCTCGATCTATTCAAGCAAGTCCAACAGGAAGAAGTTTTCGACGCGATCAAGATCGGTCTGGCTTCGCCTGACAAGATCCGTTCGTGGTCGTTCGGCGAAGTGAAGAAGCCGGAGACCATCAACTACCGTACGTTCAAGCCGGAACGCGATGGTCTCTTCTGCGCGAAGATCTTCGGGCCGATCAAGGACTACGAGTGCCTGTGCGGCAAGTACAAGCGCCTGAAGCACCGCGGCGTGATCTGCGAGAAGTGCGGCGTCGAAGTGACGCTGGCGAAGGTGCGTCGCGAACGGATGGGCCACATCGAGCTGGCCTCGCCGGTCGCACACATCTGGTTCCTGAAGTCGCTGCCGTCGCGTCTGGGCATGGTGCTCGACATGACGCTGCGCGACATCGAACGCGTGCTGTACTTCGAAGCATACGTGGTGATCGAACCGGGCATGACGCCGCTGAAGGCGCGGCAGATCATGACCGAAGAGGATTACTACAACAAGGTCGAGGAATACGGCGACGAATTCCGTGCCGAAATGGGCGCGGAAGGCGTGCGTGAACTGCTGCGCGCGATCAACATCGACGAGCAGGTCGAGACGCTGCGCACCGAGCTGAAGAACACCGGCTCGGAAGCGAAGATCAAGAAGTACGCGAAGCGCCTGAAGGTCCTCGAGGCATTCCAGCGCTCGGGCATCAAGCCCGAGTGGATGATCCTCGAAGTGCTGCCGGTGCTGCCGCCGGAACTGCGTCCGCTCGTGCCGCTGGACGGCGGCCGTTTCGCGACGTCGGACCTGAACGACCTGTACCGCCGCGTGATCAACCGTAACAACCGGTTGAAGCGTCTGCTCGAGCTGAAGGCACCTGAAATCATCGTCCGCAACGAAAAGCGGATGCTGCAGGAAGCCGTCGACTCGCTGCTCGACAACGGTCGTCGCGGCAAGGCGATGACGGGCGCGAACAAGCGTCCGCTGAAGTCGCTCGCCGACATGATCAAGGGCAAGGGCGGTCGTTTCCGTCAGAACCTGCTGGGCAAGCGCGTCGACTACTCGGGCCGTTCGGTCATCGTGGTCGGCCCGACGCTGAAGCTGCACCAGTGCGGTCTGCCGAAGCTGATGGCGCTCGAGCTGTTCAAGCCGTTCATCTTCAACAAGCTGGAAGTGATGGGCGTCGCGACGACCATCAAGGCTGCGAAGAAGGAAGTCGAGAACCAGACGCCGGTGGTGTGGGACATCCTCGAAGAGGTGATCCGCGAGCACCCGGTGATGCTGAACCGTGCGCCGACGCTGCACCGTCTCGGTATCCAGGCGTTCGAGCCGGTGCTGATCGAAGGCAAGGCAATTCAGCTGCACCCGCTCGTCTGCGCGGCGTTCAACGCCGACTTCGACGGTGACCAGATGGCCGTTCACGTGCCGCTGTCGCTCGAAGCGCAGATGGAAGCGCGTACGCTGATGCTGGCGTCGAACAACGTGCTGTTCCCGGCCAACGGCGATCCGTCGATCGTGCCGTCGCAGGATATCGTGCTGGGTCTGTACTACGCGACCCGCGAAGCGGTCAACGGCAAGGGCGAAGGCCTGTCGTTCACGGGCGTGTCGGAAGTGATCCGCGCGTACGAGAACAAGGAAGTCGAGCTGGCCTCGCGCGTCAACGTGCGGATCACCGAAATGGTCCACAACGAAGACACGTCGGAAGGCGCGCCGCCGTTCGTGCCGAAGATCTCGCTGTATGCGACGACCGTCGGCCGCGCGATCCTGTCGGAGATCCTGCCGCACGGCCTGCCGTTCTCGGTGCTGAACAAGCCGCTGAAGAAGAAGGAAATCTCGCGCCTGATCAACACGGCGTTCCGCAAGTGCGGTCTGCGCGCGACGGTGGTGTTTGCCGACCAGCTGATGCAGTCGGGTTTCCGTCTCGCGACGCGTGCCGGCATTTCGATCTGCGTGGACGACATGCTCGTGCCGCCGCAGAAGGAAACGATCGTCGGCGACGCCGCGAAGAAGGTGAAGGAGTACGACCGCCAGTACATGTCGGGTCTCGTCACCGCGCAGGAACGCTACAACAACGTGGTCGACATCTGGTCGGCAACGTCGGAAGCGGTCGGCAAGGCGATGATGGAGCAGCTGTCGACGGAGCCGGTGACGGACCGCGACGGCAACGAGACGCGCCAGGAGTCGTTCAACTCGATCTACATGATGGCCGACTCGGGCGCCCGGGGTTCGGCGGTTCAGATTCGTCAGCTGGCCGGTATGCGTGGCCTGATGGCGAAGCCGGACGGCTCGATTATCGAGACGCCGATTACCGCGAACTTCCGCGAAGGTCTGAACGTGTTGCAGTACTTCATCTCGACCCACGGTGCACGTAAGGGTCTGGCTGATACGGCACTGAAGACCGCGAACTCGGGTTACCTGACGCGTCGTCTCGTCGACGTCACGCAGGATCTGGTCGTCGTGGAAGACGATTGCGGCACGTCGAACGGCGTGGCGATGAAGGCACTCGTCGAAGGCGGTGAAGTCGTCGAGGCGCTGCGCGACCGGATCCTCGGCCGCGTTGCGGTTGCGGACGTCGTGAACCCGGAAACGCAGGAAACGGTGTACGAATCGGGCACGCTGCTCGACGAAACGGCGGTCGAGGAAATCGAACGCCTCGGCATCGACGAAGTGCGCGTGCGCACGCCGCTGACCTGCGAAACGCGCTACGGTCTGTGTGCGTCGTGCTACGGCCGTGACCTCGGCCGCGGCTCGCTCGTGAACGTCGGCGAAGCAGTCGGCGTGATCGCGGCACAGTCGATCGGTGAACCGGGCACGCAGCTGACGATGCGTACGTTCCACATCGGTGGTGCGGCATCGCGTGCGGCAGTGGCTTCGTCGGTCGAAGCGAAGAGCAACGGTATCGTCCGCTTCACGGCGACGATGCGTTACGTCACGAACGCGAAGGGCGAGCAGATCGTCATTTCCCGTTCGGGCGAAGCGATGATCACCGACGATTTCGGTCGCGAGCGCGAGCGTCACAAAGTGCCGTACGGCGCGACGCTGCTGCAACTCGACGGCGCGACGATCAAGGCAGGCACGCAGCTCGCCACGTGGGATCCGCTGACGCGTCCGATCATCACCGAGTACGGTGGTACGGTGAAGTTCGAGAACGTAGAGGAAGGCGTGACCGTCGCGAAGCAGATTGACGACGTGACCGGCCTGTCGACGCTGGTCGTGATCGACGTGAAGCGTCGTGGTTCGCAGGCTTCGAAGAGCGTGCGTCCGCAGGTCAAGCTGCTCGACGCGAACGGCGACGAAGTGAAGATTCCGGGCACGGAGCACGCGGTGCAGATCGGCTTCCAGGTCGGCGCACTGATCACCGTGAAGGATGGTCAGCAGGTGCAGGTCGGTGAAGTGCTCGCACGTATCCCGACGGAAGCGCAGAAGACGCGTGACATTACCGGCGGTCTGCCGCGGGTGGCGGAACTGTTCGAAGCGCGTTCGCCGAAGGATGCCGGCATTCTCGCGGAAGTCACCGGTACGACGTCGTTCGGTAAGGACACGAAGGGCAAGCAGCGTCTCGTCATCACGGATCTCGAGGGCAACCAGCACGAGTTCCTGATCGCGAAGGAAAAGCAGGTTCTGGTTCACGATGCACAGGTCGTCAACAAGGGCGAAATGATCGTGGACGGTCCGGCCGATCCGCACGACATCCTGCGTCTGCAGGGTATCGAGGCGCTGTCGCGCTACATCGTCGACGAAGTGCAGGACGTGTATCGTCTGCAGGGCGTGAAGATCAACGACAAGCACATCGAGGTGATCGTTCGCCAGATGCTGCGTCGTGTGCAGATCACCGACAACGGCGATACGCGCTTCATCCCAGGCGAACAGGTCGAGCGTTCCGACATGCTGGACGAGAACGATCGCATGATCGCCGAGGACAAGCGTCCGGCTTCGTACGACAACGTGCTGCTCGGTATCACGAAGGCATCGCTGTCGACCGACTCGTTCATCTCCGCGGCATCGTTCCAGGAAACGACCCGCGTGCTGACCGAAGCGGCGATCATGGGCAAGCGCGACGATCTGCGCGGCCTGAAGGAAAACGTGATCGTCGGCCGCCTGATCCCGGCCGGTACGGGTCTCGCGTTCCACAAGGCACGTAAGGCGAAGGAATCGTCGGATCGCGAGCGTTTCGACCAGATCGCAGCGGAAGAGGCGTTCGATTTCGGCACGCCGAGCACGCCGGCTGCGGAAGAGCCGCAACAGCACCCGGCAGCCGAGTAAGCGCGGGCGGCGCGAGCCGCCTTGCCTCACCACGCTGTCACCGAGACCGCCCGGTTTTGCCGGGCGGTTTTTTTTCATCTGTCGTTCGCGTGCATGACGCGCCTGTGCCGTGCCGGCCTCGCTTGCTCGCGACGGACGTGCGGCCTGGCTGCAAGCGCCGCCGAAGCCGTCGCAATCACTTGCGGCGCGGTCGTGGCAGGCTCGTCATGCACGCGAACGAACCCTGGCCGAATGGCCAAAACCGCACGATTCGCCCCGCGTCCCGCGAGCGGGTTGTTAAAATTGCGGTCATCGTCCAGCCGTCCCCGTCCTCTTCCATGTCCCGCGCCCTCGAAATCCTCGACGAAGTATTTGGTTATCCCGCTTTTCGCGGCCAGCAGGGCGAAATCGTCGAACACGTCGCCGGCGGCGGCGATTGTCTCGTGCTGATGCCGACCGGCGGCGGCAAGTCGCTGTGCTATCAGATTCCGGCGCTGCTGCGTCGCGAGGCCGGACAGGGTGCCGGTATCGTCGTGTCGCCGCTGATCGCGCTGATGCAGGACCAGGTCGCCGCACTGAGCGAAGTGGGCGTGCGCGCGGCGTACCTGAACTCGACACTGTCGGGTGCCGAGGCCGCGGCGACCGAGCGGGCGCTGCGTGAAGGCGAAATTGACCTGCTGTATGTCGCGCCCGAACGGCTGATGACGGGGCGCTTCCTCGACCTGCTCGAGCGCGCGAAGATCGGCCTGTTCGCGATCGACGAAGCGCACTGCGTGTCGCAATGGGGGCACGATTTCCGCCCGGAATACATCCAGCTGTCGGTGTTGCACGAGCGATTTCCGTCGGTGCCGCGCATCGCATTGACCGCGACGGCCGATGCGATCACGCGCGACGAGATCATCCACCGTCTCGCGCTCGACGACGCGCGCGTGTTCGTGTCGAGCTTCGACCGTCCGAACATCCGCTACCGGATCGTCGAAAAGGACAACGCGCGATCGCAGCTGCTCGATTTCATCCGCGCCGAACACACGAATGCCGACGGCACGACGGATGCGGGTGTCGTCTATTGCCTGTCGCGTCGCAAGGTCGAGGAAACGGCCGAATGGCTGAAGGCGCAAGGCGTGCGTGCGCTGCCGTATCACGCGGGGATGGAGTTCGAGGTGCGGCAGAAGCACCAGGAAATGTTCCAGCGCGAGGAAGGCATCGTGATGTGTGCGACGATCGCGTTCGGCATGGGCATCGACAAGCCGGACGTGCGCTTCGTCGCGCATCTGGATCTGCCGAAGAGCGTCGAAGGCTACTACCAGGAAACGGGCCGCGCCGGCCGCGACGGGATGCCCGCGAATGCGTGGATGGCTTATGGGCTCGGCGACGTCGTCCAGCAGCGCAAGATGATCGACGAATCGGATGCGGACGACGCGCACAAGCGTGTCCAGACGTCGAAGCTCGACGCGCTGCTCGGGCTGTGCGAGACGATCTCGTGCCGCCGCGTGCGGCTGCTGAACTACTTCGGCGAGGAGAGCAAGCCGTGCGGCAACTGCGATACGTGCCTCGAGCCGCCCGCGTCATGGGACGCGACGCGTGAGGCGCAGATGGCGCTGTCGTGCGTGTTCCGCGCGCAGCGCGCGAGCGGCTTCAATTTCGGCTCGAGCCACCTGATCGAGATCCTGCGCGGCGGGCGCACCGAGAAGGTGTTGCAGCGGGGCCACGACCAGCTGACGACGTTCGGGATCGGCGCGTCGCTGTCGGAGCCCGAGTGGCGCGCGATATTTCGGCAGCTCGTCGCGTACGGCTACCTGGCGGTCGATCACGGCGGCTTCGGTGCGCTCGTGCTGACCGAGGCCGCGAAGCCGGTGTTGAAGAACGAGGAGAAGGTCACGCTGCGCCGCTATGTGAAGCCGCAGCGCACGCGCCAGTCGTCGGGCCGCAGCGGCACGCGCGTCGACCCGACCGCCGGCATGGGCACGCGCGAGCGCGCAAGGTGGGATGCGCTGCGCGCGTGGCGCGCGGAAACGGCGAAGACGGACGGCGTGCCGGCCTATGTGATCTTCCACGACGCGACGCTCGCCGAGATCGCACGCAACGCGCCGGAGACGATCGACGACCTGCGCCATATCCCCGGCATGGGGGTGCGCAAGCTGGAGCGCTTCGGCGACGAGATCATCGACGTCGTCGAGTCTGCCTGACACAGGCGTTCCGACCCTTCCGGTAAACCACGCGTCCGGCCGACGAATCACGCAAGCCGTTGACTTAGTTGGTATTTCCGGAATATGATGCTGGGTTCCGGTATTCGGTGGGCCGAGTTGCGTTCGAAAGCTCGCACCCGTTTCGCCGGTTCGGAAGTCAACTGTGCGCCGATTCTCGCTTTGCCCGAAATCGATGTGCAGATTTTGTTCAATTTCAGGAATAAACAATGCCAACCATCAACCAACTGGTTCGCAAAGGCCGTCAGTCGGAAACGACGAAGAGCAAGAGCCCGGCCCTGCAGGACTGCCCCCAGCGTCGCGGCGTGTGCACCCGTGTGTACACGACGACGCCGAAGAAGCCGAACTCGGCACTCCGTAAGGTCGCCAAGGTTCGTCTGACGAACGGCTTCGAAGTGATTTCGTACATCGGCGGTGAAGGCCACAACCTGCAGGAACACTCGGTTGTGCTGATCCGCGGCGGCCGTGTGAAGGACTTGCCGGGTGTGCGTTACCACATGGTTCGCGGCTCGCTGGATACCCAGGGCGTCAAGGACCGTAAGCAAGCGCGCTCGAAGTACGGCGCGAAGCGTGCAAAGGCTGCCAAGTAAGCAGTTTTTGATCAGGGATCGCCGCAGGGCGGTCAAGGCGGGAGTGCCGGATTGCCGGTGCTGTCGAGTAAGTGGTCACCCGGCCAAGCTGGTTAGTCGTGAAGATGTGATCGGGTTTGTTGGTGGCCGCGGAGCTGGAACCAGCTCCAACTGAACAAGTAAAGGAAGAATCATGCCGCGTCGTCGCGAAGTCCCCAAGCGGGAAGTGTTGCCGGATCCGAAGTTCGGTAACGTTGATGTAGCCAAGTTCATGAACATGCTGATGCTGTCCGGCAAGAAGTCGGTCGCAGAGCGCATCGTTTATGGCGCATTCGAACAGATCCAGACCAAGGGTGGCAAGGACCCGCTGGAAGTGTTCACGGTTGCGCTCAACAACGTCAAGCCGGTGGTCGAAGTGAAGAGCCGTCGCGTTGGTGGTGCCAACTATCAAGTTCCGGTCGAAGTGCGCCCGTCGCGTCGTATGGCATTGGCGATGCGCTGGCTGCGTGAGGCTGCGAAGAAGCGCAGCGAGAAGTCGATGGCTCTGCGTCTGGCAGGTGAACTCTCCGAAGCGGCCGAAGGCCGTGGCGGCGCGATGAAGAAGCGCGATGAAGTTCACCGCATGGCAGAAGCCAACCGCGCGTTCTCGCATTTCCGTTTCTAAGCGCCTGGCTGGGCTGTTTGCGGAAATAAATTCCGGGCGGGTGCGCTTTTCAGGCGCCTCGCCCGTTTGTGTTGAAGCATGATGCAGCAGGGCTGCATCGTGTCATCCCAGTAGAGGATCAAAGTGGCTCGCAAGACTCCTATCGAGCGCTACCGCAATATCGGTATTAGCGCTCACATCGACGCCGGCAAAACGACGACGACCGAGCGCATTCTGTTTTACACCGGTGTGAACCACAAGATCGGTGAAGTCCACGACGGCGCAGCCACGATGGACTGGATGGAGCAGGAACAGGAGCGTGGCATCACGATCACGTCCGCTGCTACCACGGCCTTCTGGAAGGGCATGGGCGGCAACTATCCGGAACACCGCATCAACATCATCGACACCCCGGGCCACGTCGACTTCACGATCGAAGTGGAGCGTTCGATGCGCGTGCTCGACGGCGCGTGCATGGTGTACTGCGCAGTGGGCGGCGTGCAGCCGCAGTCGGAAACGGTGTGGCGCCAGGCTAACAAGTACAAGGTGCCGCGTCTTGCGTTCGTCAACAAGATGGACCGTACCGGCGCGAACTTCTTCAAGGTCTACGACCAGCTCCGTCTGCGCCTGAAGGCGAACCCGGTTCCGGTCGTGGTGCCGATCGGCGCGGAAGAAAACTTCAAGGGCGTCGTCGACCTGATCAAGATGAAGGCGATCATTTGGGACGAAGCGTCGCAAGGCACGAAGTTCGACTACGTCGACATCCCGGCCGAGCTCGCAGAGACCTGCAAGGAATGGCGCGAAAAGATGGTCGAAGTGGCTGCTGAAGCCAGCGAAGACCTGATGAACAAGTACCTGGAAGAAGGCGATCTGCCGGAAGCCGACATCGTCAAGGCGCTGCGTGATCGTACGATCGCGTGCGAAATCCAGCCGATGCTGTGCGGTACCGCGTTCAAGAACAAGGGCGTGCAGCGTATGCTCGACGCCGTGATCGACTTCCTGCCGTCGCCGGTCGACATCCCGCCGGTCAAGGGCGAGCTCGAAAACGGTGAAGAAGCTGAGCGCAAGGCGTCGGACGACGAGAAGTTCTCGTCGCTCGCGTTCAAGATCATGACCGACCCGTTCGTCGGCCAGCTGATCTTCTTCCGTGTGTACTCGGGCGTCGTCAACTCGGGCGACACGCTGCTGAACTCGACCAAGGGCAAGAAGGAACGCCTCGGCCGTATTCTGCAGATGCACGCGAACCAGCGTGAAGAAATCAAGGAAGTCCGTGCAGGCGACATCGCTGCTGCGGTCGGCCTGAAGGAAGCGACCACCGGCGACACGCTGTGCGATCCGGCAAACCCGATCGTGCTCGAGCGCATGGTGTTCCCGGAGCCGGTGATTTCGCAGGCTGTCGAGCCGAAGACCAAGGCTGACCAGGAAAAGATGGGCCTGGCGCTGAACCGTCTGGCACAGGAAGATCCGTCGTTCCGCGTGCAGACCGACGAAGAGTCGGGCCAGACCATCATTTCGGGCATGGGCGAGCTCCACCTCGAAATTCTGGTCGACCGGATGAAGCGTGAATTCGGCGTGGAAGCGACCGTCGGCAAGCCGCAGGTTGCATACCGCGAAACGATCCGTTCGACGGCGAAGGACGTCGACGGCAAGTTCGTCAAGCAGTCGGGTGGTCGCGGCCAGTACGGTCACGCGGTCATCACGCTCGAGCCGAACGAACAAGGCAAGGGCTACGAGTTCTTCGACGAGATCAAGGGTGGTGTGATTCCGCGTGAATACATCCCGGCGGTCGACAAGGGTATCCAGGACACGCTGAAGTCGGGCGTGCTGGCCGGCTTCCCGGTCGTCGACGTGAAGGTTCACCTGACGTTCGGTTCGTACCACGACGTTGACTCGAACGAAAACGCGTTCCGCATGGCCGGTTCGATGGCGTTCAAGGAAGCAATGCGCAAGGCGAACCCGGTCGTCCTCGAGCCGATGATGGCTGTCGAAGTCGAGACGCCGGAAGACTACATGGGCAACGTGATGGGCGACCTGTCGGGCCGTCGCGGTATCGTCCAGGGCATGGAAGACATGGTTGGCGGCGGCAAGATCGTGCGCGCCGAAGTGCCGCTGTCGGAAATGTTCGGCTATTCGACGTCGCTGCGCTCGCTGACGCAAGGTCGTGCAACGTACACGATGGAGTTCAAGCACTACGCTGAAGCTCCGCGCAACGTTGCTGATGCGATCATCAGCGCGAAGTCGAAGTAATTCGCTATCTCAATCGATAATTTTTGAAAGAAGAGAATCATGGCAAAAGGTAAATTCGAGCGGACCAAGCCGCACGTGA
>NZ_ASSI01000136.1:0-8165 GCF_000466765.1 Burkholderia sp. AU4i
CGCCGGCTCCGCCGCGCGCGCGCCGTGGTGACCGCCGTGGTGTGCGGCCCCGCCTTCGCCGGCCTGCGCCACCTGCTCCGCGGCCACCGACTGGCGTGCCCGCGACACGAACGCGCCCGACTTGTCGTCACGCCCCACTTCGAGCAGGCCGCGCGCCTGCGCCTCGTCGAGCAGGTTGCCGAACGCGCGGAATCCGTAGTACGACTCGTTGAAATCCGGCTTGCGACGCTTGATCGCGCTCTTCAGCACCGACGCCCAGATCTTGCCGACGTCGTCCCGCTCCGACGCGAGCGCGTCGAACGTCTCCACGGCCAGCGCGATCGCCTCGGCCTTGCGCGCGTCCAGGTCGTGCTTGCGCGACGCCGACGGCTCGTCCGGCCGCTTCGCGCCGCCGTTGCCTGCGCGCTGCTGCTGTTCGCGCTTCGCGAGCGTGCGCTGCTGCTCGCGTACCAGATCGTCGTAGAAGATGAATTCGTCGCAGTTCGCGACCAGCAGGTCCGACGTCGATTTCTTCACGCCGACGCCGATCACCTTCTTCGCGTTCTCGCGCAGCTTCGACACCAGCGGCGAAAAATCCGAATCGCCGCTGATGATCACGAACGTATCGACGTGCGACTTCGTGTAACAGAGGTCGAGCGCGTCCACGACAAGCCGGATGTCGGCCGAATTCTTGCCCGACTGGCGCACGTGCGGAATCTCGATCAGCTCGAAGCTCGCTTCGTGCATCGACGCCTTGAAGCCCTTGTAGCGATCCCAGTCGCAATAGGCCTTCTTCACGACGATGCTGCCCTTCAGCAGCAGGCGCTCCAGCACGGGCTTGATGTCGAACTTCTCGTACTTCGCGTCGCGCACGCCGAGCGCGACGTTCTCGAAGTCGCAGAACACGGCCATGCTGACGTTGTCCAGGGGTAATGCCATGTGTACTCCAACCGGTGGGCCGCTGCGTTGTATGACATAGCGGCGAAAAATGCATCGCGCACATGATAGCCGGTCGGCGCGTCATTCCCGCATCCGTGTGAACGAATGACCGCAGGAAGGCCCGCCGCCGGTACGCCCCTTAATACACACCCGCCGCACGGGCAAATCGACATTACACTTGAGTTATCGGTCGTCCGTCCCTATCTGGGAGGACGACGCATCGAGCAAGGAGCGGTTTCATGACGACGAAGGTACTGCTGATTGGCGCGACCGGCCGAACGGGCCAGGCCTGCGCGGATCTGCTGCTCAAGCAGCCGGAGTTCGAGGTCACGGCGCTCGTGCGCCGGCACGGCTATGCGCTGGCGGGCGCGCGGGTGGTCGAGGCCGATCTGACGAACGATTTCTCGCACGCATTCCAGGGCATCACGCACGTGATCTACGCAGCCGGCTCGGCCGAATGGGAAGGCGCGGCCGAAGAGGAGCAGGTCGACCGCGACGCGGTCGCCCGTGCGGCCGAATACACGCTGGCCTACAACGCGCAGAAGCTCGTGGTGATCAGCTCGCTGTCCGCGTACCGGCCCGAACTCGGCCCGGACGCGCTGCGCCACTATTCGCAGATGAAGCGCGAAGGCGACGATCGGGTGATCGCATCGGGCGTCGACTACGCGATCCTGCGCCCCGGCCCGCTCACGGACGATCCGGGCGTCGGCAAGATCGCGCTGACCGACGCGTGGTTCGACGGCGCCCCGCCCGTGTCACGCCAGGATGTCGCCTGGGCCGCGATCGAGGCGATCAAGCTCGGCATCTCGCGCAAGATCGTCGGCTTCGTCGGCGGCAGCGTGCCGATCGAGCAGGCCTTGCGCGCCTAGCGCCCTCACGCGCGCCGCCGCGTCGATCCGTACCGGCGGCCCACACGACGGGCCGCCTCGACGCTTGACGCACGCGGTGCCCCGGTTCCCCGGTGCCCGTTTACTGCTTCGGATGGGCGTCGGCCCACGCCTTCACGGCTGCAAGCGTGTTCTCGACGTGCTTGTCGGGCGACATGCTCGTGTATTCGTAGAGAATCTTCCCTTCCGGCGAAATCACATAGGACACGCGGTTCGCACGGTCGATCGCCGGCAGTTTCGCGTCGTATTCCCGGATGATCTTCGCGTCCGGATCGGCCGCGACCGGGAACTTGCTCCGGCACTCGCTCACCGAGAACTTCGTCAGCGTGTCGATCTTGTCGGCCGATACGCCGATCACCGTCGCGCCGTAAGCCTTGTAACGGTCGACCGCGTCCGCGAACGCGTGCGCCTCGATCGTGCAGCCCTTCGTGAACGCGGCCGGGTAGAAATAGAGCACGACCGGCCCCTGCTTCAGCGCGTCCGCGAGCGCGTACGTGTAGGTCTTGCCGCCCAGCGACGCCTGCGTCGTGAAATCGGGCGCCGCGGCGCCCGGCTTCAGTTCCGCCTGCGCCATCAGTGCATGACCGGCCACCAGCGCCGCCACGGCGGCGCCCAGCAACAGTTTTCGCTTCATCTGCATCCTCATTTCTTATAAAGTCAGCCTCGATGTGGGTCACGCGGGCGTTCGCCTGTCGAACACCCGCGTGGCCGATTCGGAGCCGCGGCAGCGCCATCCGCGCCCGGCCCGTTAAAGATTCCGCACAGTCTGCCGTTATTCCTTCCGGACAACCGGTTCCAGCCCTTCACGTCAGCGAGAAACATGGAAGCCAACAGGAAACAGACGTCACGCAAGGGCTCCTGGCGCAGCGCCTTGCATACGCTGCGCCGCTTCGCCTGGTCGGGCGGCGCGCTGATGCCCGCGCGCGCCGGCGCCCCGCGCCGCGACGACTCCGTACGCAACTGGCTGGAACAGACGGTTGGCACGGTGGATTTCCTCGCCCATGTCGACCGCGAACTGCGTTTTCTTTACGTGTCGGACGCAAGCCTGCGCTTCATCGGCTACCACCGCGACTACCTGCACACGCTGACGCTGCGCGACCTGATCGCCGAACAGGATACCGCGGCGCTCGAAGGCCTGCTTGCGCGCGCCGCGCGTTCCGGCCAGGTCGAGAAGGCGACGATGTGCATCGTGAAATCGCTGACCTACCCGCTCGACGTCGAGATCCGCGCGTTCAAGAGCCGCCACCATGGCGTCGACGGGTTCGCGATCGCGGCGTTCGACGTGTCGTCGTGGCGCGCGCTCGAGGCGCGCCTGACCTACGAGATGCACCACGACCCGATGACGGGCCTCGACAACCTGTCCGCGCTCGTGCCCGCGCTGATGCGCGCGCAGCAGGCCGCCGACGAAGGCGGCACCTGCGCGGCACTGCTGCTGCTCGACCTCGACGATTACCAGCGGATCAACCGCGCGCTCGGCTACGACGCGGGCGACACGCTGCTGCGCGAAACCGCGCAGCGGCTGAAGGCGCTCGTCACGCAGAACGAACAGCTCGCGCGCGTCGCGAGCGACAAGTTCGCGGTCGTGCTCAGTGCGCCGGACCGCACGCAGGCGAGCAATGCCGCCGATGCACTCGCACGCCGGCTGCAGGCCGCGGTGCGCCAGCCCTATGTGTACCAGGGGCAGACCGTGCACCTGTCCGCGAGCATCGGCATCGCGCTCTACCCTGACGAGCGTGCCGCCCCGCATCGCGCGCAGCACCACAGCCCGCTGCTGCGCCGTGCCGACCATGCGCTCGCGCAGGCGAAGGCGTCGGGCGGCAACGCGCTCGCGTTCCACGCGCCCGTCGACGACCCGGCGGATGCCGAACGGCTGAAGCTCGAGGCCGACCTGTACGACGGCGTGCGCAACGGCGAGTTTTCGCTCCATTTCCAGCCGATCACGCGCAGCCAGTCGGGCGCGGTGGTCGGCGTCGAGGCGCTGATCCGCTGGCGCCATCCGGTGCACGGCCTCGTGCCGCCGGCGACCTTCATTCCGCTCGCCGAATCGATCGGCCTGATCAACTATCTCGGCAACTGGGTGCTCAAGGCCGCGTGCATGCAGCTCGTCGCGTGGGATCGCCAGGGGCTCGCGCTGCAGTACGTGGCGGTCAACGTGTCGCCGCAGCAGTTCCGCGACCCGCGCTTCACGCAAAGCGTGCGCGAGGCGATCGCGCTGACGGGCATCGACCCGCGCCGCATCGTGCTCGAGATCACCGAAAGCCTGCTGATGCACGATCCCGCGCAGGCGAAGGGGCTGCTCGAGGAGCTGACCGATCTCGGCATCCGCTTCGCGATCGACGACTTCGGTACCGGTTATTCGAGCCTCGCGTATCTGCAGCGCTTCCCGCTCGCGAAACTGAAGATCGATCGCAGTTTCGTCGAGAACCTGCTGACCTCGCGCAACGACCGCGCGATCGTGTCGGCCGTGGTCGGCCTCGCGCAGACGCTCGATCTCGAGCTCGTCGCGGAAGGCGTCGAGACCGAGGCGCAGCGCGAATTGCTGACGGAAATGGGCTGCAACCATATCCAGGGCTGGCTCGTCTGCCAGGCGCTGCCGTCCGAGGAGCTTGCGCGGCGCTTCGAGGCCCATCAGCTGCACCTGCACGCCGCCGCCTGACGCGCGGCGAACCGGACAGATCCGTATGTCAATCACCGAACACCTGCCCCGCACCGCGCTGCTCGACAAGCTGTGGGCCCGGATGAACGAACGGGGCGATTTCCCGTTGCTGTCGGAATCGCTGCGCGCGACGATGGCCGCGATGAAGAACGACGACCTCGACTTCACCGCGCTCGTGCGCGTCGTGCTGTCGGACTTCGCACTCACGCAGAAAGTGCTGCGGCTCGCGAATTCCGCGATGTACATGGCGTTCGGCGGCAACATCACGACCGTGACCCGCGCACTGATGGTGCTCGGCATGGATGCCGTCGGCCACCTGGTCGTCGGGCTCAAGCTCGTCGACCATTTCCACCACAGTACGCCGCGGCGCATCGACGCGAAGCTCGAGCTGAACCGCGCGCTGCTGTCCGGCTGCGTCGCACGCAAGCTCACCGAACGCGTCGAGCTGCGCGCGGGCGAGGAAGCCGTCGTCTGCACGCTGATGCGCCAGGTCGGCAAGCTGCTCGTGGTCTGCTATCTCGACAGCGAATGGGACCGGATCCGCCGCCGCGCGGCCGAACTGAACGGCGACGAAGCGGCCGCCTGCATCGACGTGCTCGGCGTCGGCTTCGACGAGATCGGGCTCGAGGCGGCCGCGCGCTGGCGGCTGCCCGACGTGATCCGCGCGGGGATGGCCGACCACGACCACGTGGTCCGCACCGACGCGTTCGGCCACGACGAGGACGACCTCGATGCGGGCGAGGTGTCCGACGACGGCCCGACCGAGCGCGTCCGCTGGCTGCGCGAGATCAGCCGCTGCTCGACCGACGTCGCGGGTGCGCTCGTGATGCCCGCGAGCCCGCAGCGCGACGCGCGCATCGCCGCGCTCGCGCAGCACTACGGCGCGGAACTCGGCATGGAACCCGACGCGCTCGTCGAGATCGCCGAGCGGCTCGCGCGCGAGGAAGCGAGCGACACCATGATGCGCGAGATCGTCGAGCTGCGCGCGAACGCCGATGCGATCGCGCGCGCGCAGGCCGAGCCCGAGGCGTGCCTCGAAGCCGGCCTCGCGGACCTGCGCGCGCTGCCGTCCGAGCACGTGCTGACGCCGGTACTCGCGCTCGCGTCGGAAAGCCTGCTGGCCGGCCTCGCGTTCACGCGCACCGTGATGTTCGTGCGTCACGACGACGGCATGTTCGCCGCGCGCCTCGGCTTCGGCCCCGGCGTCGATACGATGCTCGACCGGCTGCGCTTCGACGAGCGCTTCGAGCCGGACGTGTTTCATCTCGCGATCTCGAACTCGGTCGGCATCTTTATCGAGCAGGCACGGGAGCCGAAGATGCTCAAGCGCCTGCCCGCGTGGTATCTCGACGCGTTCGACGACACGCGCGCGTTCGTGTTGCTGCCCGTGCGCGTCGGCACGACGACCGTCGCGCTGCTGTACGGCGACTGGGCCGGCGCGCAGCCCGCGCGCAAGATCACGCAGCAGGAGATGGGCGTGCTCAACGAGCTCGCACGCGAACTGGGCCGGTTCTTTCCGGCGTGACGCGGCGGCCCCCCGCCGCTTTCCTCCCTTTCCCGCCTGCAAAAGCAAACCGGCCGCATGAGCGGCCGGTCTGCTTGCATCGTGCGATCGAACGCAACGCTTACTTGAGCGTCACGGGCACGCTGAAGTACTTCTTCGCGAGGTTGTCGATCGTGCCATCGGCCTTCAGGTCCTTCAGCGCCTGATCGAGCGCGGTCTTCAGCGCCGCGTCGTTCTTGCGCAGGCCGAAACCGACGCCCGAGCCGAGGATCTCGGCGTCGCTCACGGTGCCGCCCGCGAACGCGAAGCCCTGGCCTTGCGGCTTCGCCAGGAAGCCCTTCGAACCGGCTTCCGCGTCCTGGAACGTCGCATCGAGACGGCCGGACTTCAGGTCGGCGTAGGCCAGGTCCTGCGTCTGGTACGGCACGACCTCGACACCTGCCGGCGCCCACTTCTTCTTCGCGTACGCTTCCTGGATCGTGCCCTGCAGCACGCCGACGCGCTTGCCCTTCAGCGATTGCGGGGTCGGCAGCAGGCCGCTGCCCTGCTTCGCGATCAGCTGGTTCGGAATCGTGTAGATCGGATCGGTGAACGCGATCGCATGCTTGCGCTGGTCGGTGATCGTCATGTCCGAGTTGATCGCGTCGAACTTGCGCGCCTGCAGCGCCGGGATCAGGCCGTCGAAGTCGTTCTCGACCCACACGCACTTCGTCTTCAGCTTCGCGCACACCGCGTTGCCGATGTCGATGTCGAAGCCGGTCAGCTTGCCGTCGGGCGTCTTGTATTCGAACGGTGCGTACGAGGCCTCGACGCCGAACCGGATCTCCTTCAGATCCGCGGCAACCGCGTTGCCTGCCGCCACCGCCGATGCCGCCACCACCGCATGCGCGGCCACTTTACGCCAATCCAACTTCATCAGGTGCTCTCCTCGATACTCGAATGTTCCGGAACTACGGGCGCTTGCATCATTGCAGGGTCGGATGACCACGACAATCGCGATGCCACGCCGTGATGCGGCGCAACAGCCGCAAGGCCGCGATTGTACCAATCCGCGCGGCCCGATATGGCAAAGCGGGCGACGTCGCGCGATGCTGCGCTGCGCGCGCGGCGCCGGTCAGGCGATCCGCCGAACTTGCAAAACGGTGTCGCAAATACGCAAGCCGGGGGGCGCATGCCGTCGGCCCCGGCATGCGGGCGACGACGGGATACCGACGGGTTGCGGGTCAGGCGCGCGCCGCGTGCCGTCGCGGCAGCGCAATCGGCAGCCGGTCGGGACATGCGCTCAAACGAGCGCCGCGATCGTCTCGCGGGTCGTGTCGACGACGAGCAGGCCCGCGCGCAGGCCCGGCTTCACGGTCGGGTTCGGAAAAACGATCCGTTCCTCGTCGTGCGTCACCGTGTAGCGGTAGTCGCCGTCCTGCGCGAGCACCGTGCCGCGTGCAAACGCGGTGAAGTTCGCGACGTCGGCCGCGACGAACAGCTCCAGCGCATCGCTCTGCTTCGTGATCTGGTCGATCACCGTGAACACGCGCGGCAGCGGCGGATGATCGCCCTGCGCGGCCGCATCTCCCCCCGCGCCCGACACGAGCTGGCGCACCGCGCGATCGGCCGATGCGAAGCGCGTCAGGTCGTTCTGGCCGAACGGGCGCACCTTGCCGAGTTCCAGCGTGCACGCGAGCGCGCCGCAGTGCTCGGCCGTGAAATGCGAATACGTATTGCCCTTCGCGGTATGCAGCAGCACGGCCGCGATGCGCGCGTCGCCGAGCCATTCGAACATCGTGCGCGTCGGCGGCGTGCCCGTGTGCGGCAGCAGTGCGAACTGCTCGAACACCGACGCGCGGATCGCCGTGTGCATGTCGATGTGCCAGCGCGCGGCGCCGGCCGGCGCGTCCGTGAAGAACGCGGCGGCGGCCGCTTCCAGTTGCGCGGCGCGCGGAGCTTCGCGGCTGGCGGGCACCTGCGCATGACGGCCGCTGAACAGGCGGTTCAGGTCGTCGTCGAGATAACGCTCGCCGGCACGCATCGCCGGCACGTTGCCGAGCACGACGAGCAGCCGGCATGCGAGCGGCAGCGCGCCCGATGCGAGATCGCGCACGAGCATCGACAGCAGCTCGATCGGCGCCGTCTCGTCGCCGTGCACGCCGGCCGACACGAGCACGCTCGGGCGCGTCGCGCCGGCGGCCGCGGCCGGTTCGAGCGC
>NZ_ASSI01000137.1:0-12046 GCF_000466765.1 Burkholderia sp. AU4i
GTCGGTCGCCGGGCTATGGTCGACGAAAGGATCAGCCAAGACAAGAAGCAATCAGGAAGTCGTTGAATTGATTGAAAATTATTTCGGGGGCAGACCGCAAGCCATTGTCGGATCTAGATCGAGCAACACCGGTAAAACGCAACGAAATCAAGAGGAGGCCGAGTGGGGGTGCGGTACTACGATGCACGTTGTCCAACTGAAGATGCCGCGCTTCGATGGCGACGATTATGCGAAGGACATCGACTTTAGCGCAGATGGCGTGCAGACTCGCTGGGACGCAGGTTTTCGCGCGGCGCGTTCAGTGCTGGGAGCCGCTCCTTGGCGGCACCCGGTGGACCCAATCGAGGGTATCGCCGTTCACGAGGTTGCCGCTCCCACCGAGTGAGAGCACCGGTTCGCAGTTGGTTTCACTCTGCCGGCTTCGGCTTAGCTCTTTGTAACCGAATGCGGCAAGGACACGGCCGTCGGCCATAAACCTGTTCGCATGTCTAAATGCGACCGATGCGATGAACGCTACACTGCCTTCGTTCCTCAGCCTGTTCAATCATCCTGTTGCGTCGGCATTAGCGAAATTTGCCAGACTACGGAGTCCAGTCGAGTTCCGCCTGCCTAGGGGCTCAGAAGCCCAGTGTCGCCAAAAGGCAACTTTGGCATCGTTCAAATCTATCCTGCGCTTCTGTGTCGCGCGATCGCGCTGGTCGCGTCGACACAGGCGGCCAGCACAAGCATCGCGAAGATGACCGTGCACGCCTGCGGCAGATGGAAGAGCGAGAGCTCGTAATACAGCATCTGCCCGAGTCCGCCGGCGCCGACGAAGCCCAGGATCGCCGCCATGCGGATGTTTGTTTCCCAGCGGTACATGATGTATGCGACGAACTGCGGCCGAACGCAGGGCAGCGTCCCGTACACGAAGGCCAGCGCAGACGAGGTCCCAGCTTCGGCCAGTGCGCGCGCCGGTGCGTCCGGCGCATTCTCGAGCGCCTCCGCGAACAGCCGGCCCAGCACGCCGGCCGTGTGGAGCGCGAGGGCAAGCGTGCCGGCGAACGGCCCGAGACCGGCCGCGAGCACGGTGACGGTCGCCCACACGAGCTCGGGAATCGAGCGCAGCAGGTTTAACAGGAATCGCGACACCGCGCGCAGCGCAGCGCCGTACAGGCCGGAAGCCGGCAACGCGAGGACAAAGCCCAGCACTGCCGCGCAGAGCGTGCCGACGGCCGAGATCGCGAAGGTCTCGAGCATGCTGCTGGCCGTTTTCGCGAGGAAACCGCGCGACAGCTCGGGCGGAAAGAACGACAGGAGGAAATGCAGCATCTGGCTGGCCGCGTCGTGGCCGAAGAGCTGGCCGAGATCGAGCGACAGGTACGCGAAGCTGAGCGAGACCGCAATCGCGATGGCGAGCATCGTTAGCACGCAGCTCATGCAGATCTGGACGGCTTTGGTTCGGTTCGTCATGGCTCAGGCCATCAGCTTGCGCAGCCGCGCGCTGAGCGCGTCCGCAAGCAGCACCAGCAGCAGGAAGACCAGCATGATCGTCGCGGTCTCGCCGCCATCGAGCATCTTCATTGCCTGATCCATCACTTGCCCGAGCCCGCCGGCGCCGACGAAGCCCATCACGACCGACGCGCGGATCGCGCATTCCCAGCGGTAGACCGTATACGAGACCAGCTCCTGCGCCGCGTTCGGGAGCAGCCCGTACGCGAGCGCCACCAAGCGCTCGCTGCCGCCGCCGAGCAGTGCGTCGACCGCGCGCGTGTCGCTGGATTCGAGAATCTCGGTGTAGACCTTCGCCAGCATGCCGCCGTAGGTGACGGCGAGCGCCAGCACACCCGCCGTCGCGCCGAGGCCCAACGCACGCACGAAGACTAGCGCCCACACCAGCTCCGGCACGCCGCGCAGCAGCAGCACGAGGCCGCGCACGCCGACGCGCAATGCCGCACGCCCCCTATGCCCGGGGCCGGGACCGATGCGCGAAACGGAGAGGCTGCTCGTCATTACCGTCGCCAGCGGCGCAGCAATCACAAAGGCGAGGGCGATGCCCGCGGTGGCAATCGCAAGCGTCTCCAGCGTGGCCTTCGCGACATAGCCGAGAAATTCCGCCGACACCTCCGGAGGCAGGAACGTGCGCAGAAAGCCGCCGATGACCTTGAGGTTGTCGACCTCGAACAGGGTCGACGGGCTGAACTGGGACAGCCTCAGCAGCGGCCACATCACGAGCATTGCCACAAGCAGGCCGCTGGCCCGCCGAAGCGCTTGCGGATCGCGAGGGTGGGCGATCATCGGCAGGCGGCCCGCCTGGGCGGGGCGCTGCCCACTGCCGCAAAGGGAAAGTCGTCCTTGCCCTGCACCGGCGGCGACTCGCTTTCGGATGCGTAGAGCTCGCGCAGCAGCGCATCGCTGACGCGCTCGGCCGGCAGATCAAACGCAATCTCGCCGGATTTCAGGCCGACGATGCGAGGAAACCAGCGCAACGCTAGATCCACCGCGTGCAGGCTGGCGATCAGCGTGACGGAGGACGTGCCGGCCTGCCGGCACAGTTCGCCCAGCGCGAGGTTGGCGAGCGCGGGATCCATCGCCGAGACGGGCTCGTCCGCCAGGATCAGCTCCGGGCTCTGGTACAGCACGCGCGCGATGCCGACGCGCTGCAGCTGGCCGCCCGACAACTGGTCGCAACGGTCGAACAGGCGGTCGGCCAGCTCGAGGCGGGCAAGCTGCTTGCTGGCGCCGGCAATGTCCACCGGATAGATCAGCGAGAGCAGGGATTTCCAGCCGGGCCAGACGCCGAGGCGGCCGGCCAGGACGGCGGTGACCACACGCTGGCGCGGCGGCATCGGCGGCGCCTGGTGCACCATGCCGATGCGGCAGCGCAACTGCCGCAGGCGTGTGGCGGACAATGCCCACGGGCTGAGCCCGAGCACCTCGACGCGGCCCTCGCTCGGACGCAGCGATGTTGCGAGCAGGCGCAGCATCGAGGTCTTACCGGCGCCCGACGGACCGATCAACGCGATGCGCTCGCCGCTCCCCGCCGACAACGCGACCTGGCTGAGCGCGCGCTGCCCGTTCGGGTAGCTGACGCTGGCGGCGCCGAGCAGGAAGCTCACTTGATCAGGCCTGCGGTGCGCGCCGCAGCCTCGATGCCGGCGTAGTTTTCCGGCTTGGTGGGGATGTACTTGACCGTCCGCTGCAATGCCATGATCTCGCGCTGCTCGGGATTGTTCGGGTCGAGGCGGAGAAAGGCGTCGGTCAGCGTCTTGCGCAACGCCGGATCGAGCCCGCCGCGCACCGTCCAATTGTAGTCGTAATAGGGCGGCGTCACGGCAAACACGCGGACCTTGGCGGGATCCACCTTGTGCCGCTCGACCAGCTTGTCCCAGACCGATGCATTGAGCACGCCGGCGTCGGCGCGGCCGGACTGGACGAACGCGGCTGTCGCATCGTGCGCGCCCGAGAAGGCGACCGTCTTGAAGTCCTTGTCCGGATCGATGCCGGCCTGCAGCAGGAAGTAACGCGGCATCAGGTGACCGGACGTCGAGGACGGCGCGCCGAACACGAACGTGTGGCCCCTGAGGTCGGTCAGCGACTTGATCTTCGGGTCGGCGGTGATGAACTTGCTGGTGAACGTCGCATCTTCCTGACGCTGGACGATCGGGATCGTCACACCGTTCGTCCGGATCTTGCTCTGAATGTAGGTGAAACCGCCCAGCCAGGCCATATCGATCTTGCCGGTCGCCAGCGACTCGACGACGGCCGCATAGTCCGTGACGGGCACGAACTCCACCTTCATCCCGGTTTCCTTTTCCAGATACTTGCCGAGCGGCGCGAACTTGCGCTGCAGCTCCGTCGGCGCCTCGTCGGGGATGGCGGAGACCCTCAGCACGCCTTGCTCCGCCCGAGCAGACGGGAGACAGGCCAGGCCAAGCAGTGCGACCGCGGAGAAGCGCTTCAGGATACGCGGGATGGAGATCGGGAGCATGTCTGGTCGTGGTAGTGGCAGTGTCGGAAGCTGGATGTGTGAGAGCGAGGACAGCGAGCCGGATTCTTGCGCGGTCTGGCTGGTCTACGGCTTAGCCTCCCGGTCAGGCCGATTGCAAAGCTTCGGCCACAAGTTTAATCACTTCCGCGTGCTCCCGTGCCGGAGCGAACAGTGGCGCGCGGGCACCGCACTGCTGCCGCAGCTGCGCGAGGAAACTGGCATCGCGGCTCGCGCGCTCCAGCATAAGCGCCAGTTGCTCGGCGTCGCCTGGTGGAAAGTAGCCGTCGTAGTCGCGGCCGAGCATGCCCACGTTGCCGGGGATGCGGCTGGCCAGCACCGGCACGCCGCTGGTCACGGCCTCGATGATCACGTTGGCTCCACCTTCCATCACGCTCGAAATGACCATCGCCTGCGACTGTCCGATACGCCGCCGCGTCTCGCCATGCGGCAGGTTCTCCAGCCACACGTAGCGCCGCACACCGGGCCACGCTCGCGCCCGCAGGGCCTGCGCCGCGCGCAGATACGCATCGTCGAGCGCGCTGCCGATGTGGGTCAGGCACACGCGCGAATCGACCGGGAGCAGGGAGAGGGCGCGCATCGGCGTCAGCGGATCCTTCTCGGCGCGCATGTGGCCGACCAACACGACATCGAAGGTGTCGCGATGCGCCGCGGCCGAACGGCACGCGGGCGCGGACTGGTAGAGCACGCGGCACTTGGCGCGATGCGCGGCGGACAACTCGTCCGGCCCCTCGTCCTGCAGCACGACCAGATGCGTGGCGAGATCGAGCGAGCGTTGGGCGGACGCATCAGTGAGAATGTCGCGGTAGAGATCGGTGCCCGTCAGGACGACCACCAGCGGGCGTTCCGGGCAGGTTTCGGCGAACCGCGCGATCGATTCGGCGGAGCGTCGCGCGTGCAGCGCAATCAGGCACGCGGGGAGAGTGTCGCCGCAGCTGTCCGCATGCCATTCGGCGGCCAGCGTCACCTCGTAGTCTGCGCGCAGGAACCGGGACCAGCGATGGGCGGTTTGCCAGTTGCCGTTGTTGGCTTTCCGCAGTGCCGGACTGATAATCGCAACGGTTGCCTTGGGAGGACGCATGACGATCTGGTCTGAGGGAGTGGCAGCGAGAAGCATAAATAAGTTTGCGCTGATTGAGGCATTTTCCGACTCGCACCGGCGCACCTGGGACATTCTTCGCGATCTGTCGCCGTCCCGATGGCAGGTCCGCTACGATCCGGGGATCAACCCGCCCCTGTGGGAGTATGCCCATATCGCATGGTTCACGGAGCATTGGGTGTTGCGCGAACCGCGCCCCGACGCGAGCGGCCGGCTGACGGCCTCGCGGCCGTCGATGCTGGCAGATGCCGATCGCTTCTTCGATTCCATGCGCGTGGCGCACAAGGATCGCTGGCATCTTCCGTTGCCGACGCTTGCCGGTGTGCGCGACTACGTCGACGCGGTGCTGGAGCGTGTGCTTGCCGCGATTAACGCGTCGGACGGCACCGACCAGGCGCTCTATTTTTTCCGGCTCGCGTTATTCCACGAAGACATGCACGCCGAGGCGCTGACCTATATGCGCCAGACGCTCGATTACGCGCTGCATGCGCCGATCGACATGCCTGCGATCCAGCCGGGCGCTGAACTGACTGTAGCCGGGGATGATGCGTTTCCGATGGGATCACCTACGGACGGCGGATTCGTCTTTGATAATGAAAAATGGCTGCATCCGGTCAGTGTGCCACCGTTCCGGATCGATCCCGCATGTGTCAGCAATGCGGCGTTTGTGGAATTCGTCGCCGACGACGGTTACCGCAACCCGCAATGGTGGTCCGATGCCGGCCTCGCGTGGCTGCGGCAGAGCGGGCTCACGCATCCGGCGCGCTGGCGCACGACGAACGGCAGCCCGAGCCAATGGGAACTGCGCTGGTTCGGCCAATGGGTGCCGCTGCCGCTCGACCGACCGGTGTGCCACGTCAACGCGCACGAAGCGGAAGCCTATTGCCGCTGGGCCGGCAAGCGCTTGCCAACGGAAGCGGAATGGGAGTTTGCGGCCAACCATGACTTGATCCGCTGGGGCGGATCAGTGTGGGAATGGACGGCCGATGCTTTCGAACCCTATGCGGGATTCTCGGTCGATCCGTATCAGGAATATTCGGCGCCGTGGTTCAGCACGCATCGATCGGTGCGTGGCGGTTCGTTCGCCACACGTGGACGGATGCAGCATCCTCGGTACCGGAATTTCTACGTGCCGCACCGCAACGACATCTTTGTCGGATTTCGTTGCTGTGCATGAATGCGCAGCCTACCTTGAATCACGGCTCAAGGCGGCGAGCGCCAACGCCATCATTTGACGCGAGAGTGCAACGAGTCGCGCAAAACCAGCCTGGAGAAATGACAGAACGCAGTGGCGAGGCGTATCGATGTGTGAGCAACGCCCACACGGAAAAATCGGTGTAATGCGCATCGGCGTGGTTCGTCTAATAAAGGGATGGCGATCGGGCATCCTCCATGCCGTACTGCTTCGGCATGAACTTCATGCCCGCTGCGAGTGCACCCTGCTCGAGCGGGCTCTTTTTCGCCCGATCAGGAGTAGCTCAGAAGGTACACGATTGCTGTCCGATGAACATGCAAACGCCAACAGGCGGTCGACGACGAACCGGGGTCACGACGGCTCACGTCTGCGACACTTCGGGTGCCATGTCTAGCTCACCCGTTCCAGGTCATAACGACGATGCGCTATCTGTCGAGTAAGGAAGTCCGTTCCCGTCGCATTGAGAGTTGGCCGTTCTCGCCGCTGGACGCGTTCGATCGTGCCCGAACGATACTTCGTGATCTCGGACTGGCGAACGCCAACCAGCAAATGGGGCAACGGTGGCCGATAGGCTGTGTCGCACTTGAGATAACGCAGCGGTGCAATCTTGACTGCACCTTGTGCTACCTGTCGGAAAACTCCGAGGCGGTCAAAGACATACCCCTCGACGAATTGTTTCTCCGCATTGACTCCATCTTCAAATCGTACGGTCCGAATACGGATGTTCAAGTCACTGGAGGCGAGCCAACCTTGCGTGACCGGAAGGAATTGCTTGCTATCGTGCGCAGAATCCGTTCATTGGGAATGCGTGCCACCCTGATGACCAATGGAATTCGCGTTTCACGCAAGCTGCTGGAACAATTGGCCGAGTCCGGACTCGCGGACGTTGCCTTCCACGTCGATACGACCCAGCAACGACGCGGCTATGCAACGGAAGCGGCATTGAACATCTTGCGCGAGCGCTATGTGAACATGGTCGCCGGTTTGCCCCTGTCCGTGATGTTCAACACGACTGTCCACGACGGCAATTTCGACGAGATTCCGTCCGTCGTCTCGTTCTTCCGTTCCCGTGCAAGCGACATCCGCACGGTTTCCTTCCAGTTGCAAGCGGACATTGGCCGGGGCGTGCAACGCGCACGCGGCCCTGTGATTACCCCAGACACGGTGGCTGCGCAGATCGAGAAGGGAGCGGGGACGCCAATCACTTTTTCTGCATCGCTGATCGGACACCCGTCCTGCAGCCGCTACGGGATGTGCCTCGCCGCAAACGGAAATCTGCACGACGGTTTCGATGACCCAGCATTTGTGGCCACAATGCAGTCAGCTACGGCTGCGCTCGCGTTCGATCGGACCCAACCCACGGCAACTGCACGTCGCCTCCTTGTCTGGTTAGTGCGTCACCCTGCACTGTGGACGCGGGTGCTGTCCTGGGTCGCGAGAAAGGGCTGGAAAATGCGAAACGATATCCTGGCGGGCGGCGCGCACGTGCGTACACTCTCCTTTATCATCCACAATTTTATGGATGCAGCTCAACTGGAGGAGGACAGGATTAGCGCGTGTACGTTCAAGGTTGCCACCAGCGAAGGTCCGGTTTCGATGTGTCTTCACAACGCAAGACGCGACGCGTTTATCCTGAAGCCCGTCAGGATTTATCGCGCGGGATCGCCTTCGTACTGGAATCCAACGTCCGGGACCGAGACGACGGAATTTGTCGAACCAGTTGAGCCCAGTCAGGTCGGGGTCGTTCAGAAAGGACGTCGGAAAAGGCGCACCAATGAGCGTAGCGCACGGAAATCGTACGCGCCGACATGAAGAATCCCCACGCACCACTTCGTATGCCGATTACCCGACGACGTCTGCTCGCTGCGCTTTGCTGTTTCCCGGCATGGAGCTGGGGGGGAGAAGTTCCACGGCGAAACGCAGTGGAGGCGACAGCTCACTGGGCGCACGTACTTCGCAAATATGTGAACGATCGCGGACAGGTCAATTTCTGTGGCCTCTCCGAGGATGCGGGCGATCTGAATACTTACGTCGGCTACATCGGAAGCGTTAGCCCGCGCAACACGCCGGCCGAATTTGCGAGCCGCGACGAGAGGTTGGCCTACTACATCAATTCCTATAATGCGCTGTCCATGTTGAACGTCATTATGTCAGGAATGCCAAGTGAACTCGGCCTGCTTATGCGTGTGTGGTTCTTCGGTGGACGACGCTTCAAGATTGGCGGCGAATCAATGTCGCTCTATACCTACGAAAACAGTGTGATTCGCGCGATGGGCGATGAGCGTGTGCACTTTGCGCTGAATTGCATGTCCGTGGGTTGCCCGCGCCTGCCGACGCAGCCGTTCTCAGGCAATGAGCTGGACCGACAACTCGACGACGCCGCTCGCTATTTCTTCAGCGAGCCACGGAACTTGCAGATTGAACTGGCGAGTCGAACGGTCCGGGTGTCATCGATTCTGAAGTTCTACACCGATGACTTCCTAAAGCGCAGCGCGACGCTGATCGCGTACATCGATCGTTATGTGCCGACGAAGGTGCCTGAGAACTTTCGGGTTGAATTCATACCGTATGACTGGACCGTCAACGCGCAGGATCGCCGTTGCTTGGATCATGGCTGAACCGGAAGCATCGTTATTGCCTGTCTGCCCAGGCATTCGGCACACATACGACTACTGTTGCACTTCGACGCCGTTCCAGAACGCAACGTAACCGGCAATGCTTTTCGCCAATGTACGCGGATTTTCGTAGTACCACGCAGCGTCAAGGTTTGTCCTGCCGTCCACGACGATGTCGTAATAGTTGGCCTGACCCTTCCAAAAGCATGTCGTCACCTTGGTACCTGACCGAAAGTACTGGGCGCGAAGCGCATCAGGCGGGAAATAGACGTTTCCCTCCATCAATTTGACCGCATTATCCGGCACTTCGGCGATTACGGTTCCATTCCATATGGCTCGAATCATGGATGCTCCTATTCATTCCCCTTGTTAGACGCTTGATGCCGCAGTGGTTTACACCGGACCTCTTCATTCAGTACACACGGCCTCGTGAGGGCGGAGCAACAATGTGCTTGACCTTCCCATGACTAGAAGGTTAAGACTTCAAGTCATCACCCAGAAGGAGATGGCATCGTGAGCAATCATTCCACCGTCCAGCCGGCGGCGCTCGAAACGGCAAACAATTGGATGCTAGACATCGACGGCATGACGTGTGCATCGTGCGTGACTCGCGTGGAAAGCGCGCTGGCCAGCGTACCGGGTGTGCGAAACGTGAATGTGAGTCTGGCAACCGAATCGGCTACCGTGGAAGCCGTGCCGGACGTGCGTCCGGCAGCGCTTGCCGCTGCAGTCGCCAAGGCCGGGTATCAGGTGCATGAAACCGAGATCGAACTCGTCATCGAGGGTATGACTTGTGCATCGTGCGCCTCGCGCATCGAAAAAGCGCTCGATCATGTGCCCGGCGTCCTGGCATCGAACATCAACCTGGCGACGGAGCGGGCATCTGTGCGGTTGCTTATGGGCGTGGCGGAGCCGCAGCAGTTGACCGCCGCGGTCGAGCGCGCGGGCTATCGAGCGCGCATGCCTGAGGCTGGTAAGGCGACGACACTGACCCGGTCGAGCGCTTGGAAGGACGCATGGCCCGTCGTCGTCGCGGCACTCTTGTCCACGCCGCTTCTTGTGCCGATGATTGCGGCACCGCTAGGCGTTCATTCGATGTTGCCCGTGTGGCTGCAGTGGCTGCTTGCCACCCCTGTCCAATTCTGGCTGGGCGCCCGCTTTTATCGTGCTGGATGGAAGGCCATCAAGGCTGGCACTGCCAATATGGATGTACTCGTGGCGCTTGGCACCAGCGCGGCTTATGGGCTTAGCGTTTATCTGTGGCTTGCGCGCGGGTCGGACCACATGCACGATCTCTACTTCGACGCGGCCGCAGTCGTCATCACGTTGATTCTGCTCGGCAAGTGGCTCGAAGCACGAGCTAAGCGTCATACTGCCGACGCGATCCGCGCGCTGGAAAAACTGCGACCGGATATGGCCCGCATTGTGCGCGACGGCATAGAACACGACGTCGCTGTATCAGATGTACATGTCGGTGACCTTGTATCGGTTCGACCGGGCGAGCGCGTGCCAGTTGACGGCGTGATTGCATCGGGTGCAAGCCAGCTCGATGAATCGATGCTCACGGGCGAGAGTCTTCCAGTAGCAAAAGAAGAGGGCGATCCGGTGATTGGCGGCTCGATCAATGGCGACGGACTGTTGCGCATCACGACGACGGCTATTGGTGCGGAGACGGCGTTGTCGCGGATCATTCGCCTTGTCGAACACGCACAGGCCGCGAAAGCACCTATCCAGCGACTCGTCGATAAAGTTGCAGCCGTGTTTGTACCTGCGGTCCTTCTCGTCGCACTCTTGACATTCATCGGATGGTGGATCGCGCGAGGAGACGTCGAGAATGCAATCATTATCGCCGTTACGGTCCTCGTTGTTGCATGTCCGTGTTCACTCGGACTCGCGACACCGACGGCCATCATGGCTGGGACAGGCTTGGGCGCGCAGCACGGCATCCTGATCAAGGACGCGGAGGCATTGGAGATCGCGCACCGCATCACTACAGTGGCATTCGACAAGACGGGTACGCTTACCGAAGGCAGGCCGAATCTGGTGGCGCAGGTACCGGCATCGGGCGTCGAGAAGGGCGCGCTGCTGCAACTCGCTGCGAGCGTGCAGGCTGGTAGTTCGCATCCTCTCGCGCTCGCAGTGACACAGGAGGCGCAGAGGCGAAATGTCCACCTGTTGACGACCGACGCGGTGCGGACGCTCGCCGGACGGGGGATGGCCGCGACGGTACAGCGCGACGGCGCTATGCTTGACTTGCGCTTGGGCAGCACGCGACTGATGGATGAGGCCGGGGTCGACGTGTCTTCGTTGCTGGTGCAAGCGAATGAGCTGGAGCGCGACGGGCGCACGGTGTCCTGGCTTGCCGATGTGAGCGGTGAAAAGCGGTTGCTCGGGCTATTGGCCTTCGGGGACCGCGTCAAGCCTGGTGCGCGTGAAGCGATACAGCAATTGCATGCCCTTGGCGTCCGTACCGTGATGGTCACGGGTGACAACGTCGGGAGCGCTCAGGCGGTGGCGAAGGAGCTTGGAATTGGCCACGTGGTGGCGAAGGTGCTGCCCGAAGATAAGGCTGAGACAATCGCGGCGCTCAAGAACAGTGGAGCGGTAGTCGCAATGGTCGGCGACGGCGTCAACGATGCGCCAGCGTTGGCCGCGGCCGACGTGGGTATCGCGATGTCCACGGGCACTGACGTGGCGATGCATGCGGCCGGCATCACGTTGATGCGGGGCGACCTGGCACTGGTGGCGGATGCGATCGACCTCTCAAGACAAACGTGGAACAAGATTCGGCAGAATTTGTTCTGGGCGTTCGCGTACAACGTTGTCGGCATTGCCCTCTCGGCGCTCGGGTTCCTCAATCCTGTGATCGCTGGGGCGGCGATGGCGGCAAGTAGTGTCAGCGTGATCAGCAATGCGTTGCTGCTCAAACGTTGGCGGCCGGCCCGGGGGATACCGACTCATCGCGCACGGTCATCGGAAGTCGTCGGAGTACGAGCATGAATATCGGAGAGGCAGCGAGAGCTTCGGGCGTTTCGGCCAAGATGATCCGCTACTACGAGAGTATTGAGCTGATGCGCTCCCCGGGGCGCACGGAAAGCGGATATCGCATTTACGCGCAGGAGGATGTCTGCGGATTTCGGCGATGGTGA